>JAQTUC010000130.1 GCA_028710385.1 Candidatus Omnitrophota bacterium | reverse complement strand
CTGAAATAATAAAAAAACTTGAAGAAACAATTACCGCCGCCCCGAACATCCTAAAGATAGGCGTGGCATATTCCAACACTTCGGAATTACAATCAGTTTGCCTTGGACGCAAAGAAGGCAAAATTTACGAAGAGAATTTAACGCAGGACAATTACGCAAAAAACTTGGTAAACCTGGCGCTTAAAAATAATTCCGGCTGGACAGAACTTGAACTCAATGAGGCAATTAAGAATTACACATCGGTTTTCTACATGCCGGCTTATGCCTACGGGGGAAAAAAAACTGTTGGAACAATTTACGTTGAGGTTTCTCTCACCTGGCTTAGCGGCAAAATTGACAGCCTTAAACTTGAGAAAAAAGATTTTGGAATTGTCCTTTCAAAGACAGGGAACATACTTTATCACCCGCTTAACAACCTCATCTACGGACAAACAAACATATTCAAGCTTTTAGGGCCGCTTAAAGCCGCCAAGAAAAATTTTGAAAAACAGCTATCCATCATACGTAAAGCCGTAAACGGGGAAAGCGGCGAAGGCTACACCGTAGCCAGAACCGGAGAGCCTTTCTGGTATATCTACCGGCCGGTTAAACAAGGCAACTGGGCGATGCTTATTAATTTTACAAAGAATACCGTTCCTTTAAACGAAAAATAATGCGGCAGCAGCAGATACGCATAGCGCTTGGTTTAATTTTTCTAATTATCTCGCTGCTTGTGCTACTTTCAGGTCTCTATGATATAAAAAATTTCAGTAAACATAAATTCTGGTGGCTTTCAATAATATTTTCCCTGCTTTCTGTTATCACTGCATGTTTTAGCTGGTATCTTAGCTTCTCCGTTCCGCTTTCTGAGTATCAGCAGAACAAAACCGTGATAGATGATGCTGTTTATTTAAATAAATTCATCTCCTTCACGTCTTTAGCTTTTAAAGCTGCCGCGGGCAAGAAACCAATTTACGTTCCAACAGGGATATATATTCAAAGCCTGGAATTCTCCTCTTCAAGCAATATACAAATTTCAGGATTAATCTGGCAAAAATACCAGAATAACCTCTCCGGAGATATCACAAAAGGGTTCATTATGTCGGAAGCAAAAAATATTACAATTACCGAAGCTTACCGTCAAAAAAACCAAAAAGAAGAAGTTATAGGGTGGCACCTTGAAGCTACCATACGTAAGGCGCTTAATTACACAAAATATCCTTTTGAGCATCCGGATATATCTATATGGCTTAAAAGCAATGATTTTACGCACAACGTAATCCTTACGCCTGATTTAGACGGATACCGCTCCTTAAGCGCGGCAACTCTGCCCGGCTTGCAACCGTGCCTTGCGCTTCCGGGATATTATTTCGGGGAAACCATTTTCAGCTATGAACTGAAAATGGCAAACACTAATTTCGGTATAACCAAGGACAGCCAGGAAGTGCGCGCCAAAGAACTTTTTTACAATATAATTATCAGGCGCAACCTTATGACACCTCTGGTTTCTAAATTCTTCCCCATTTTGATAGTTATCTCAATGCTGTTTGTGGTTATTTTAAGCTTCTCAACCAACATGGAGAAAAAACAAAACTTTGGTTTAACGGGGCTTGCGGTTGTGGGCTTGTTATTTCTTTTTTCTTTACAACACTGTTAGCTCAGATTAATCTGCGGCAGGAACTAAGCAGCGATAGTATTATCTTTATAAAAAACTTTAATTTTATTACCTACTTTGTGCTTTTACTAAGCGTATTTCAGGCGTTTTTCTTCTCTTCCGGCAAGAAAATTAAATTCATCCAGTTTGAACACTGCCTTATCCCAAAGCTTCTTTATTGGCCTATCTTTACGGGGCTGGTTCTTATAGTAAGCCTTATATACTTCTATTAATTTTTACAGCTTTCCTGAGCGTAAAATATTTATCAAAAGCCACAAACCCAATATGCCCGCCAATATAAAACCTATTATCCCCAAATGAAAAGACGCGCCGAATAAAGTATGCGTGTTTGCGTTAATAAGCACTGAAGAGCCGATAATGAGCGCGGCTATTATAAGACTAAACGACAGCCGGTTGCTCAATTTATCCAGTATTGAAATAAGATTTTCAAGATTAGTATGCTCAAAACCTATTTTTAAATTGCCCTTTTTTATGTCATTAAGAATTGACAGAATATCCCTGGGAAAATTCTGCGCGAGGCTGAAGAAATCAACTCCTATTCTTTTAAATTTCCTGGCTATTTTACGGGGGCTGCGCTCCTCTTTTATCGCAATATCCAGCAGCCGTTTTATTTCAACGGTCATATTAAATTCCGGATCAAGCATCTTCCCTATTGACTCAAGCATAGTCAAAGATTTAATCAGAATAAAAAAATCCGGCAAAACCACTACTTTGTTTTCATAGAGAAGTTTCGTTGTATCGTTTAAAAATTCCCCCATGTTAAATTCCTTAAGCTCAATACCGTAATATTTATCAAACATCTGCAAGAGCTGCATTTTAAGCCTGGCTTCATCGCTGCGGCCCAATGCTCCGACTTCACGGAAGGATTCAATTATGCGCTCTACATCTTTGTCAACTGCCGCCAGAAAAATATTCGTAAGCCACGATTTTGAAGCTTCATTAAGCCTGCCTACTATTCCAAAATCCACAAAAGCTATTCTTCCGTTTTTTAATATGAAAATATTGCCCGGATGCGGGTCGGCATGAAAAAATCCGTCAATAAACATCTGCTTAAGAACGCAACTGACTATAACCCGCGCTATTCTCTTTTTGTTAAATCCGTGTTTTTCAATACTTTTTAAATCGCTTATTTTGATACCGTCTATTTTTTCCGTTACTAAAATCCTGTCTGAAGATAGAGCCCTGTAAACATGCGGAAAATAGACCTTATGGCGGTCTTTGAAATTTTTCCTGAATTTTTCTATATTCACAACTTCATTTCTGAAGTCCAGCTCTTTGAAAATATATTTTTTGAATTCCTCTACAATGCCCTTTGGATTATAGACCGCTGCTTCCTTAATGTGCTTTTCAATAAGCGAAGCAACATACTCCATAATTTCAATATCTGTTTTGATTGTTTTTTCAAGCCCTGGTTTTTCTACTTTTACTATTGCTTTTTCCCCGTTGAAATCAACTTCGTAAACCTGCGCAAGCGAAGCAGAAGCAACCGGCTCTGCCGGGAAGTTTTTAAATATCTTTGACAGGGGCTTATGAAAATTTGCTTCAATGACTTCTTTTATGCGGTTAAATTCTACGGCGGGAACATTATCCTGAAGCTTTTCAAATTCTTCGCAGAACTCATAAGGAATTACATCCGGCCTTAGACTTAGCATCTGGCCTAATTTTATAAATGTAGGCCCCAACTCTTCAAAAGCTTTGCGAAGGCGCGAAGCAAGCGGAATAATGCATAAATCTTCCTTGCCGGGCCGCTTACCGACGAAAGGATGGAAAGGTATTTTTTCAAGTATGCATCCGAAGCCGTATTTAACAAATACGGCTATAATACTTTCCAGCCTTTCTAGGTCACGGGCTTCTTTTTTTAACTTTGAGAAAAACAATTTTTACCTTTTTGCTTTTTTCGCTCTCAACTGCCTGATATCTTTTTCAAGGCGCCTGATATCGCTCTTAGCCGCAACATTCAGTTTGGAAACAGTCTGTTCTATTATTTTTACAAGCCCCTTTTCAAGGTTTATTCTCTCAATTTCTCCTTTTTTAACAATTTCTTTGACAAGTTTCCTGCCTTCGTTGCGTTTAAGGCTTCCTTTTTTAACCAGTTGGCTTACAATTTTATCTGCTTTTTCTTTTGAAAAAACCAAAGCTCCAAGCCCTAAGTTAAATGTATCCCTTAATAAATCCATTTCTCTCCTCCTTCTTATGTTACTATATGTTCTT
>JAQTUC010000129.1 GCA_028710385.1 Candidatus Omnitrophota bacterium | reverse complement strand
TGGCGATTACCGCGGCTACACCTATCAATATTCCAAGGATAGATAAAAAAGAACGCATCTTGTGCGACACCATCGCCTGGCCCGCCTGAATAAGATATTCAAAAAATTGTATTTCCCTTGCTTTTTTTTCGTGCCGCGAAAGAGTTTCGTCTATTATTTTATCCGCCTGATTCTCCTCTGCCGGTTTTGGCAAAGGCCCTTTTCTTTCATCTGAAATAATTTTTCCGTCAAACATACGGATTACGCGCTTGGCATATACCGCCATTTCATTTTCATGGGTGACCATAATAATGGTTTTGCCTTTTTCGTTTAAATCTTTAAGTATGGCAATTATCTCTTCCTTGCTTTTTGAATCAAGGTTTCCCGTAGGCTCATCGGCAAAAATTATCAAAGGGTCGTTAACCAGACTCCTTGCGATAGCTACTCTTTGCTGCTGGCCTCCGGATAACTCGTTCGGACGATGAAACATTCTTGAGGAAAGCCCGACTTCTTCTATCCTTTTTTTCGCTTTTTCCTTAAGATGCCTTTTGCCCGCGTAAACCAAAGGAAGCTCCGCGTTTTCAAGCGCGGTCATTCTCGGCAGCAGATGGAATTGCTGAAAAACAAAACCTATTAGTCGGTTGCGCACCGCTGCCAACTCGCTGTCCGGAAAATCATTCAGTTTTTTTTCTCCAAGGCAATATTGCCCGGAATCCGGCCTGTCCAGGAGCCCAAGGATATGCATTAAGGTGGATTTGCCTGAGCCTGACGGGCCCATAATAGCAAGAAATTCTCCGCTTGAAACTTTAAGCGAAACATCAACCAGGGCCTTTACCTGGGCCTCGCCCATTTGGTAGGTTTTTGAAATATTTTTAAGCTCTATCATTTTATCTTCTGCCGCCAGTACCCCTTCCTCTTCCAAAAGGCATAAAAGGGCTCGTAGTTGTTGAGTCCTGTGGAATGACAAATTTTCTGCTTTTTACGGTTACTTTATCGTTTTCAGTAATGCCCGAGACAATTTCAATATTCTTGTCGTCAGACATTCCGGTAGTAACTATTTTTTTAATGCGCTCGCCTGCATTGCCGGCAACATAAACAAAGCTTTCATCTTTCTCTTTATGCACTGCCTCAAGAGGCAAAAGTAAAACATTATCCTTGCTCTTTGCAATAAACTCAACAGTGGCGTTCATTCCGGAACGGAAAAAATCAGGAACATTTTCCGGGGTTAAATCAACCTGATAAATGGTAACGTTATTTACCGTCTGCGATTCATAATAAATATGTTCAACCTTAGCATTTATTTTTACATCCGGATAGGCGTCCAAAGTAATAATAGCTTTCTGGTTGAGCTTAACCTTTCCTATATCGGTTTCATCAACCTGAGCGCGGACAATTAATTTATCAGATAAAACGATTACGGCATCTGTAACCGTCACGGTTTGCCCTGGCTGCATTGTCGCGACAATAACTTCGCCGTCAATCGGAGAGGTTAAGGGAATTGCCTTATAAACATCCCTCCAGTATTTTAAAGCTTCCTCGCCCTGGCCCGCCGCAAAATCAAGCATTGCTGCGCGTTCAGTTGAGCTCATCCATGCGACAACCTGGCCTTTTTTAACATCCTGGCCTTCCCGAACCAATATCTGTTCAATCCTTCCGGGAACCGGCGGCTTTAACTCCAACCTGTTTTTAGGCAAAACCTCTCCTGTTGTAGAAATTACCGAGCTTATCGTGCCAATTGCAGGCTGGATTTCTCTGACGGCCTCCATACTTTCTCCCGAAGGCTTAAATTTAAAATACCAAACGCCGAAGACTATGCCTATTGCAAACAGAATAAAAATAATCTTTATAAATTTAGTTCGCATATTCCAGTGTTTCTCCTTTCGCCTGTATCCAGCTGGCTTCAGCTAATAAGGCGTTTGTTTGGCTGCCAAGATAGCTGCTTTTTGCCGAAACAAGGTTATCCTGGATGATTGTCCAGTTATCGTACGTCATAAAGCCGGTAGAAAATTCCATATCCGCTATCTTTGCGCGTTCTTCAGTTGCAGAAAGAGATTTATATTGCACGCCTACGGTTTCAATTGCATCCTGAAGGCTGACCCAGGTTTGTTCAAGGCTTACTGTGGCTGCGTCTTTTATGCTTCTTTCTGTTTCCTTTGCCTGGTAATATGCGGCTTTTGCCTGAGAAAGCTCAGCCATTCTTAACCCGCCTTCAAATATAGGCATAGTGAGCCCAAGGCCTAAGTTCCATTCATCGCCGGCAGGCGACCACCTTGAACCTGCCTTGTTAGCGCCGGCTGAACCGGTTAACTGCGGAGAAAAATTACCATAAGCTGATTTTATGCCGTATGCGGCTGAGTTCTTTTTCGCAACGGCTTCAAGAAGCGAGGGATTATTTTTAACAATTTGCTCAAAGTCCGGTTTTGTTTTGGCTGAATCAGCCACCGTAAAATCTCCCCTTGCCGACATCGGCTTAAATTCTTTTGCGCCCATAGCCTTCATCAGTTGCCGCTGGGAAAGCTCAATATCTCTTTTTGCCTGCGAAAGCCCGAAATTAGCCTGGGCAAGATTAGCTTCAGCAGTTAGCAAAGCGCCTTTATGCACAAGTCCTGATTGATAGCGCATGGTTATAAGTATTAAATTGCTTCTTCTTATTTTTACAATTTCTTCGTTAACCCTTACGGCTTCCTGCGCATTCAACAGATTGACAAAAGCATTGCGCAGCTCAAGCCTGACCTGCGTTGAAGTAAAACGATAAGCTTCCTGGGCGGCTTTTACGGTTTCTGAAGCGGCGTTTACGTTGTTTACGGTTTTAAAGCCGTCAAATATAAGCTGCGTTCCGTTGACTCCGTACGAATAGGAATCACCGGTTGTGCTAATAGCTTTTCCCTTTGCGTCAGTGCCTGCCGTCCTTGCGGTAGAAGCATTCAAACTGCTGGTTACCTGGGGATACAGCGTGCTTGCTGTTATATCTTTGGCTGATTTTTGCTGGTTTATATTTTCAACTGCCGCAATTAAATCGGGGTTGTTTTTGGCAGCCTGCTTAACGCAATCCTGCCAGGTAAGAGTTTCTTCGGCCAACGCTTGCAAACAGTAATAAAACAGAAATGCAGAAATCAGTATAAAACGTATTCTCATATTACGGATTATTTCTACCTTTATAAATATATTATCTCACAGCTTCAAAAAAACAACTAAAGAAGAATGTTAAGCTCCTCCGCCGAGCACGGCATAAGCTCTTACTTCATTTATAAATTTAGCAAGCTGCATGATAATAAGTTCTTTCTGCGCGCTGTAGAGCGAACGCTGCGCGTCAAGAACGCTAAGATAGCTGTCAATCCCGCTTGCGTAACGTTTACGCGAAAGATAATAGACCCTTTGCGCGGAATCAACCATTGATTGCTGCACTTTTATTTGTTCATTCACTGTCCCCTGTACGGCCAAAACATCAGCCACTTCCCGAAAAGCTGTCTGGATAGTTTTTTCATACTCGGTGAGCGCGATTTTCCTGTCTGCTTCGCTTACTTTGTATGCTGCCCAGATACGCGCGTCAAAAACAGGCATCGTTACCTGAGGAGCAAAAGCCCACGCGCCTTTACCGCCTGAAAATAATCCGGAAAACTGGTTGCTTACAGAGCCCACTGCTGTTGTTATTGAAATACTCGGGAAAAAAGCTGCGCGCGCTGCGCCTATATTGGCATAAGCGCCTTTTAATTGATGTTCTGCCGCCATAACATCAGGCCGCCTTAAAAGAACATCCGATGATAAACCGGGAAAAATATCAATAAACGGTTTTACGTCAGCCAGGGAATCTGGCAGAAGATTATCAGGCACTGCCGAGCCCGCTAAAAGGTCCAATGCATTTTTATCCTTAGCTATTTGCTGGGTGTAAAATACAA
>JAQTUC010000128.1 GCA_028710385.1 Candidatus Omnitrophota bacterium | reverse complement strand
TAGGTTTGTTCAGGCAGCAGAGTGCCCCTTGGTTTGCTTACGCTAGCAAAGGGCGGGCAAATAGCAATAAAAAAGATTTTTTATCTGCCATCTGCATTTATCCTGCCGCCTGTTTTTCGTATTCTTTGATTATTTTTATAAACGCTTCCTCAAGGGTCGCTACGTTACACTCCTTTTTAATCTCTTCCGGTGATTCGCAGCGAAGCAGCTTTCCTTTATGCAGCAAACCTACCCTGCGGCATCTTTCAGCCTCGTCAAGATAACAGGTGGAACAAAATATCGTAACTTTTTCTTTAAGCAGGTCATAAAGTATGTTCCAAAAGTCGCGGCGGGATACCGGGTCAACTCCGTTGGTCGGCTCATCCAGAAAAAGCACTTTAGGCGTATGAATAAGCGCGCAGGCAAGGCCCAGTTTTTGCTTCATTCCTCCGGAAAGTTTTCCTGCAAAACGCTGCTTAAATGGCAGGAGGCCGGAAAAAGAAAGAAGACGGTCAATTGTTTCGCTGCGTTTTTCTTTGGCTACGCCGTAAACATCGGCATAAAAATTTATGTTCTCCATAACGCTTAATTCCTCATAAAGCCCGAAACGCTGCGACATATAAGCGATGTTTTCTTTAAGAGCCTCTGATTCTTTTACGGTGTGCTTGTCGTAAACCCAGGCATTGCCCTCGCTTGGATCAAGAATACCCGTTAAAAGGCGCATGGTTGTGGTTTTCCCCGCTCCATCCGGACCTACTAAGCCGAAAATTTCTCCCTCGGGTATTTCCAGATTTAAATTATCCAAAACCGTAAGAGGGCCGAATTTACGGGTGAGGTTTTGAGTTTTTATGGTAGTCATAATTATCAATTCTGGCTGAAGTATCCAGAGCATATTAGTAACACGTCGCACGTTACAGGTAACACGTCTCTAAAGACGTGTTACCTGATACGTGTTACGTGTGACTAATCCAAGATTATATATGCATCCGCCGGCATTCCCGGTTTAAGCTCCAAACTTGAATTGTCCACTCTTACTTTGATGCGGTAAACATATTTAACTCTTTCTTCAGTTGTCTGTATGAATTTAGGAGTAAACTCGGCTTCGTTATTAATGAAAGAAACCCAGCCCGGATATTTTTTATGAGGATAACTGTCCGTAGTAACATACGCTTTCTGGTTCAATTTAACCCTGCCTATGTCTGTTTCATTTATGTAAGCAGTAACCCAGATATTGCTTAAATCTATCGCCGTAAAAACCGGCGTTCCGGCCTGAACCACTTCTCCGGAAAGCGAACTCTTAACCAGGATAAAACCATCCAGGGGGGAAGCCAAATCGGCAAATCCAAGACGCGTGTTAGCCAGCTCAAGCTGAGCCTTAAGCTGGTCTACATTTGCGGCATCTGCGTCAAACTGGGTTTTTGCGCTATCGCGTTTTTGCGCAGAAATTGCGCCTGCCTTAAACATATTTTCCGCTCTCCCGTAGTCTATTTTTGACAGCTCATAATTAAACTGCGCGGCTTTAAGCGCTGCTTCTGCGTTAGCTTTCACCTTGCTTAATTCATCTGTATTTAACTGCGCAACTATGTCGCCTTTCTTTATAACCTTTCCTTCATCTGTGAGAAGCTCAACAATCTGGCCCTCAACCCTGAAAGATATGCGCACATCGTCTCCTTCAATGTTTCCCGAAACTTTGATTTGTTTTTCGCTCCTTCTTGCCTCGGTGAATTTAATGACTCCGGACAATAAGGCCGCAACCAGAAGTACGGCCAGAACGATAATAAGTTTAACTCTTTTTTTCACCACGTTAGAAAAATTTTGTTTTCCTGAATTATTATTACTCATATTATATTTCCCCCTTTTTAAAAGCAATTCTATGAAAACATTCTGGTATCATATGTTTTCTAACGTGGTTCATTTTTGACCTCCTTAATGTAGCCCTGCCCCATGGTCCTTTTAAGATAGGCTTCGGCCATAAGATAATCGTAAATTGCGGAAGCGAGATTCTGCTGAACCTGACCCAATGAAACCTGCGCGTCCAAAACATCAAGATTTATATCTACGCCGTTATCATAGCCAACTTCGGCAATTCTAAGCGCATCCCGCGCCTCTATTATGCTTGCGCGCTGGGATTTTATTATTGAAAATGCCTGTTTTAAATCAAGGCAGGCTTTTTTTATGTCAACCTGAATCTGGTCGCTGACGTTTTCTTTGGATAAAATAGCCTTAGCGTATTTTGCTTTTGCTTCATCAACCTTTGCCTTTGTGGCAAAGCCGTCAAATATCGGCATACGCACAACAACACCCGCGCTCCAGTTACTATGCCTGTTGTTAAACATATCGCCGACGTCATTGGATCGGTAATAATAACCTAGATCTGCGTTTATCTGCGCGAGGCCGTTTGAGCGGGCAAGCTTTATTCCCCACTGGCTTATGTCTATGCCAAGGGACTTTAAAATCATTTCCGGTTTATTAAGATATGCTTCTTTCAAAAATTCTTTTTCATTTAATGGCATAAGTTTATAAGTCAGCGCGTCATTTACGTCAATTGTGGATTTCATATCTACGCCGATTATTTTTTTCAAATCTTCCTTCATTAATTTAACTGCATTCCGCGCCTTAACCAGTTCCGGGAGTAGTTTCGCGACATGGACCTTTGATTGCAGCACGTCAAAACGAGACGCTGTGCCGTGGTTGAATTTATCTTTTACGTTTTCGTAGTGAAGCTCGGCCTGGTCCACCAGCTCCTGCGTTATGCGCAATGTTTCATAGGCAAGAAGAAGCCCGTAATAAAGCCTTTTTGTTTCAAACTCAACATCAAGTTTTGTGGCGCGAAGCGTCTGCTCTGCAACTTTAAGGTTAAGCTCGTTTTGCCTTAAATTTGCAACGTTCGCTCCTCCGTTATAAACAATCTGGTCCAGAGAAACTCCTATTTTGTTATCATTGTTGTAACCGGTTACTACCCCCAAATCTTTTTTTGTTGTATTTACAATGGAAGAACCGACGTTAAGCACTGCTCCGTTATGAGTATAGGAAGCCTGGGAACTTAATTGCGGCAAAAATTCGCTTTTTGCGCCCAATATATTAGCGCGCGCAACGTTTAATTCTTTCTCCTGGATTTTTATGTCTTTGTTGTTTGAAAACGCCGTATCCATAGCATCGTTTACCGAAGAAATAACTGTCTGGCTGCCGTTATCTTTGCAGATACCGAAAGGCGCCGGGCAAAAAACAACAACCACGGTTAAAACAACCGTAATCTTTCTAAAAAATGGGGGAATTTTATAAATCATTACGCCTTAAATAAACTATCCCTGATAAGCCTTAATGGGTAACCCTCGTTTACTTTCTCCTTTATTTTTACAAGGCAGTCCTTTACGTCATCTTCGTCGTAAAGCCGCTTATTCCCTCTTTTGGCAACCACCTTAAAAAAACCCATATTTGTATAATGCGTTACCGTAGGATAACTTATGTCAAACTTATCAGCTATCTCTTTTGAGGTGATAAGCTTTGACGGTTTGGGCAAGTTTTGCATTAAATGGCGCGAATGCATATTATTCTTTGGCTTATCAACAGGGAAACCGGCGATAAATTAACTTTGCGCGCAAACAATTGTAAAAACCGGTTTTTATCGATTTTGCACGCATATTTTCTCCATACTTAATGTAATTACATTAAATGCATTATTTGATATATTTACAGTACTTGTAGCAAGTATATCACAGACAGGATAATCGTCAAGATTTTTAAGTTGATTTATGCCGGGTTAACCTGCCGCAGGAATTCTGCCGCAGTTTCGGGGAGTGCGGTGTTTATAAACATACCCGAGCCAAGCTCAAAGCCGGCTGGTTGGCTTAGCCTTGGGATAACGCTGATATACCAGTGGAAATAATCCTGCCCCCTCTCCC
>JAQTUC010000015.1 GCA_028710385.1 Candidatus Omnitrophota bacterium | reverse complement strand
ACAGCGGCTCGCCTATAAACAGCAAGCCAAGGTTGTAAGGGTTCATTCCTTCAATGTCTTTTTTGTGATCTATGGCGCTAAATATTAATTCTTCGGTAAAATTTGAAGGGAAAGGCTTGTTAGCTACTATTCCTGTTATTTTTTTGTTCTTGTTAAGGCTTTGAATTTTGGTGAGCGCGTCTTTTATGCTGATATCCTGAGGCAGTTCCAGGGAAAGATATTTAACTCCTAAATTTTCTGCAATTTTTTTCTGCGATGCGCGGTAAACCTGCGATGAATAATTTTTGCCTATGCTTACTGAGGCAAGCGTTAACTCAGGAAGCCTCTTAAGGCTTGACTTAAGCCTTTCTTTAAAAATATCGTATATCTGTTTTGCCTCAAGAATTTTTGCCATTTTACCTGCCTGCGTATTTCTTAAAAACGCCGATATTCTTGTCGGTTTTCCCTAAAACTCTGCTGTTATCCTCAAGATTATAGCAACAGGCTGAAAGCGAAAGCCTGACAAAGTTTAATCCCGTATAAAAATCACTAATTATACTCTTTTTTATGCCACTTTCAACCCCTTTAGATATGTCTATTGCGGAAATTGCGGATTTACCCAAATCAACAACCAGCTCGTTGCTTTTCTTAAGATATGCTATTTTCTTTTTGCCGCTGGATGTTATGAATTTTTCAAAGATTTCGCCGTCCTTATCTACGTATTTTAAAACTTTATTTTTGATACGGGCGAGACTTTTTTTCCCGGCGGTTTGCTTTAAATTTTTTCCCGTTGAATAGTTTATTGCTTTTTGTATGAGGGAAATTCCGGTACAAAGCGCCAGCGCAGCAGCGCTGCCTCCTCCGGGAGAAGGTTTCTTTGCGGAGAGATCGTCTAAATATTTTTTAAAAATCTTCTGATACATCAAACGCCCCTTTTATAAGATTGTAACTGCGGAAATCTTTGTGCTGGATAATTTCAAGCACATCAAACCTGAACAACCTGTCTAAGTTTTCGTTTGCGTAAAAAAGAGCGGTTTTTCTGATTTTCTCTATTTTCCTGAAATCCACTGCTTCAAGGCCGGACACAAGATAACTGCTGTTTCTTGCTTTAACCTCAACGAAGCAGGTGTAATTTTTGTCTTTCGCTATAATGTCAATTTCTCCGTAAGGAGACCGGAAATTTCTTTTCACAACCAGATAGCCTTTAAGTTTAAGATAATCGGCCGCTTTGTCTTCGTAAAACTTACCTTTTTGCATCTGTGCAGGGATAGAAAGTTTTTCTATGCAAAGGCGATAATGCCTGTTTCGTAATCAACTCAAAATGCTCTTTTGTAGGATAACCTTTATGGACTTTAAAGTTCCATTCGGGATATAAAAAGTGAGCATTCATCATAAGATAATCCCTGGTAACCTTTGCAACAATAGAAGCGCAGGAAACCTGCTTGACTGTTTTGTCAGCTTTTTCTATGCACTTATATTTTATATCAAGTTTTGTCCGGAAAATATTTCCGTCAATTATGAAAGATGCTTTCTTAAGGCGCGGCTCTTTTTTTAAAAGCTTAATTATCGCGCGGTTTGCCGCAAGCATTGTTGCCTCAAGTATATTTATTTCATCAATTTCCGCGGGGCTTGCAACACCCACGGCAAATGAGGCGTTTCCAGTAAGCCAGCCGAAAATTTCCTGCCGCGCAAATGGCGTTAATTCTTTTGAATCGCGCGCATTCTCCGGCGGCTCTTTCTTAAGATAAAGAGCGCAGGCAGTTACAACCCCTGCTAAAGGTCCGCGGCCTGCTTCATCAACACCGACTATCATACCTGAAACCAATATGGTTATTATGTTATTAAGTTTATAGGTTCAAAACCTATCAACATATTAACCTATCAACCCAACAACTATTCTACGCTGCCATTGCCTGGCGGCCGATTCTTTCTCTTAGATAGAAAAGCCTTCCTCTTCTGGGCGTCTTGGCAACTTTCTTTTCAAGCTCAATTTTTTCAATGTTCGGCGAATAATAAGGGAAAGTTACCTCGTATGCTTCGCCGTAGGAGATTCTTCTAAGAGTAAAAGATTTTCTGTTCAGCGCGCCCTGCACTTTTATGACAACCCCTTCAAGCGGCTGGGTTCTTTCTTTGTCTTTTTCTCTTATTTTGTAATGAACCTTAATGATATCCCCTGCTGCAAATTGCGGATAATCTTTTTTAAGGCCCTCCTTAAGCTCCTGTTCAACCATCATCAACTTGTTCATATTAACCTCCTCTTGCGTCTCACGTATCAGGTAACATGTATCACGTCTTTTTAAAAACGTGTTACGTGCAACGTGTGACGTGCTACATATTGTTTTATGTTTTCAATAAATCCGGCCTTTTTTTCTTTGTTGCTTCGCGGGCTTTTTCCTTACGCCACTTTTCAATGCCTGCGTGGTTTCCGGAAAGTAAAATTTCCGGCACCTTAAGGCCCCTGAAATCTTCGGGACGGGTATATGCCGGATAATCCAGGAGATTTCCCTCAAAACTTTCGTTTTTTATAGAATCCCTGTCAGAAACAACTCCCGGTATAAGCCTCGCAATTGAGTCTATCAGAACCATAGCAGCGAGTTCCGCACCGCTAAGGACATAATCGCCTATGGAAATTTCCTCATCAACCAGATGCTTTACAACCCTCTCATCCACCCCTTCATAACGGGGAGCTATCAATATCAGCCTTTCGTAGCATAAAAACTTTTTTAAAAGCTGCTGGTTAAGCCGTTTTCCCTGAGGGCTTAAAAGAACAATTCTTTTATTCTTATCCGTTTTGGCTTTAGGATACGCTTTGTAGCCCAGGATTTTTTCAACCGCGTTAAACACCGGTTCCGGCTTAAAAACCATTCCGCCTCCGCCGTAAGCCGGAGCATCTATTTTTTTATGCGGGTCATCGGTAAAACTTCGTAAATCGTGCAAATTTATTTTTAAAAGGCCTTTAGCCCTTGCTCTCTTGATAATAGATTCGTCTATTACCGGAGTAAACATTCCCGGGAAAATTGTTATAACGTCAACAATCATACAATTTGCCTAACCGCGGGCGAAGCAGGATAAAAAATCCTTTTTAAACTGCAGGAACCTTTCTTCTTCTATCGCCTTTTTTATATCATCCATAAAATGCTTGTACCAGAACACATTATGGTAAGCAAGCAGATTAGCTGCCAGGATTTCGTTTACGTTTATAAGATGCCGAAGGTATGCCCGGGAAAAATTTCTGCACGTATAGCAGGCACATTCGCTATCCAGGGGACTTACGTCATTTGTATAAGGGGAATTGCGTACTACTATCACTCCCTCTTTCGTAAAAGCAGTCCCTGTTCTGGCAAACCGCGTAGGTAGAACACAATCAAAAAGGTCTACCCCGAAGGTTACAGCTTCCAATATGTCAGCAGGCATCCCGTAGCCCATAAAATAACGCATTTTGTCTTCGCCTGCGTAACTATTAATAAAATTCAGTGTATTATACCGTAAATTGTCCTCTTCGCCAACACTTAAACCTCCGATGCATAAACCGTCAATTCCAAGGCCCAATATGCCATCCAGGCACTTTCTGCGAAGGTCTTCGTGGACGGAACCCTGCGATATCGCGAAAAATAGCTGATCTCCTTTATTGTTTGCGTCAAAAAATGCCTTACTCTTCCTTGCCCAGGCAACTGTCCTGTCACAGGCCGTGCTTGCATCCTCGTAAGTAGCCGGATATTTTATGCATTCATCAAGCGGAACAACCACGTCGCTTTTTAAAATAAGCTGCGTTTGAATAACGTCTTCCGGAGTTAAGAAGATAGATTTTCCGTCAACGTGCGACTTAAAGCTTACGCCTTCATCGGTTACTTTACGAAGGTGCTCTAAACTAAAAATCTGGTATCCTCCGCTA
The DNA here is from genome assembly GCA_028710385.1 of Candidatus Omnitrophota bacterium. Classification (GTDB taxonomy): domain Bacteria; phylum Omnitrophota; class Gorgyraeia; order Duberdicusellales; family 4484-171; genus JAJYOP01. The sequence goes on along the minus strand of JAQTUC010000015.1, from coordinate 13,003 downwards.
TCCGTTATTATGGTTTTATCAAAATTCATAAATTTATGCAGCCCACCGCAGTTTTTTATAACTTCTACACCGGGACGCACAAATAAATGATAGGCATTGACCAAAAGGCCATCTATGCCGATTTCAGAAAGCTCTCTCACATTAAGCCCTTTTGCGGCGGCTTGTGTTGCGACCGGAAAAAAAGCAGGAGTGCTTAAGCGGTTATGGGCAGTTTCAAATAAACCTCTCCTTGCTTTTGTGTCTTTATCTTTTTTAACTACTTTAAACATTTTATTTTTGTATTTTGGATATCAGATACAAAACCAGGCTCAATATTACGCTTATTACAATTGAAGTGGCCAATGGAAAATAAAAAGTAAAATTCTTTTTTTGTATAAATATATCTCCGGGAAGCCGGACTAAAAACGGTATCTTAAAACGTGAAAAAATCACTAAACCTAAGCCTAGTATCACCAAAACTGAACCGGTTATAATGAGAAATTTGCCTAAATTACTCATATATTTCGCTGTTTTTAACTATTTAAGCCCTCTAAAAGCGGGTGTAAATTATACCATAAGTTCAGAAAATAGGAAATAAAATGAGGGGTTATCGGCTAGGAAATGTTTAAGCTTTTCTGTGCGGTTTCGGTAATACTTCTTCCGCGCGGAGTGCGTATTATAAAGCCATTGTTCAAAAGATATGGCTCAACCACGTCTTCAAGAGTTCCCTTGTCTTCGCCTAAAGAAGCTGCAATCGTCTCAATGCCGACAGGCCCGCCCTGATAAAGCTCAATTAAGGTGCGAAGGTATTTCCTGTCCAAATCATCAAGCCCGTTTTCATCAATTCTTGAGTGCAGTAGCGCTTCTTTTGTTATTTCAAGGTGTATTGCGCCTCTGTCTTTTACCTGCGCATAATCTCTCACTCTTTTTAAAAGCCTGTTTGAAAGCCTTGGCGAGCCGCGGGAACGCCCGGCAATTTCAAGCGCGCTTTCTTTATCAATGACCACATCAAGAAGTTTTGCGCTGCGCTCTACAATCAAGGACAGATCAGCCGTGGCGTAAAAATCAAAATCATAAAAAAGCCCGAATCTTCCGCGTAATGGTGCGCTCAACAATCCTTTCCTTGTAGTGGCGCCAATCAGAGTAAAAGGCTTTAAGTTGAATTTTACGCTTTTCGCATACGGCCCTTTATCAATTACAAAATCTATCTGGAAATTTTCCATCGCCGGGTAAAGAAATTCTTCTACTATTTTTGAAAGGCGGTGGATTTCATCTATAAAAAGGATGTCTCCTTTTTCAAGATTGGTCAAAATTCCAACCAGGTCGCCTGCGCGCTCAATTGCAGGGCCTGACGTTGATGTAAGTTTGCTTCCCATTTCATGGGCAATGCAATACGCCAAACTTGTTTTACCAAGTCCGGGGGGGCCTGAAAGAAGCACGTGTTCAAGAGGCTCTTCTCTCTTCTTGGCAGCCTGGACTGCAATCTCAAGGGCGCTTACAACATTTTTCTGGCCGATAAAATCAGAAACGCTGTGGGGACGAAGAGAAAGATTTATAACCTTCTCTTCTTCATTTTCCTGAAGGTAATCTACAACTCTCTCATTATCCTGGTTCATGATGGGCAGGTTAAAAGGTTTTGCCTTCTGGCAATTGAAATCTGTCCGAAAAGCACTTTCTGGACCGCGACTATTTCGCGAAGCCTTATAAGTTCAAGTATAGCAAGGAAAATAACAACTACTTCTAATTTACTTTTTGCGGAAGAAAATAATTCATCAAGCGAAACTGTTTCTTTAATAAGGAAAAGATGCAAAAGATCGTGGATTTTCTGCTCAACAGTAAATTCGTCTTTTATAATCTCAAAGAAAATATCCCTTGGAACATCCTTAAGCGCGCTCTTAAATGCGCTTATCAAATCAAAAATTGAAGCTTCAAGATAAACTTCTGTTTCCTGGGGTGAGGCTTCCGGCCTGGTTATATATTTAAGGCGTTCTTTTTCTTTTTCCTTAAGGAATTGCGCTGCTTCCTTGAATTTCTCATACTCAAGAAGCTTTTTAACCAGTTCCTCGCGCGGATCTTCTTCCGGAACTTCAGGATCCTGAGGCTTAGGAAGAAGTGTTTTTGATTTTATATTTATAAGGGTGGCTGCCATAACCATATATTCGGAAGCAATATTTATGTCCAGAAACTTCATAAGCTCCAGAAACTGCAGATACTGCCCGACAACATTGGTTATAGGAATATCGTAAATATTGAGGTGGTCTTTTTTGATAAGATAAAGGAGTAAATCCAGCGGGCCTTCAAAGATGTCTAATCTGATTTTCATAAATTTAGAGAAAAACTGCGCTTAAATTTGCTATATTCCCATTGCCTGTTTCGCTTCCAAAACCGTTTTGGAAGCAACAATGCGCGCCTTTTTCGCGCCTTCATTTAGTATATCACAGATATAATCTTTTTTCTTTAAAAATTCTTGCTTTTTTTCTCTGTGGGGCGCGATAAAATCAACAAGGAGTTCGGTAAATATCTTTTTGCATTCAACGCAGCCTTTTTTTGCTCCGGTGCACCAGTCGTAAACCTCTCTGGATTTTTCCTTTGCGAAAACGCTGTAATAGCTGTATACATTGCAGACATCGGGATGGCCCTTGTCCTCTTTTTTAATGCGGGCAGGGTCTGTAATCATACCGGAAATTTTGCTTCTTATGGATTTATCATCTTCATCAAGGGCAATATAGTTATTGTAACTTTTACTCATTTTTCTGCCGTCTAAACCCAAAAGCCTTGGCACTTTCGTAAGCAAAGCCTGTGGCTCCACAAAAACTTCCTTGTTGTATAAAAAATGAAAACGCCGGATGATTTCGCGCGCGAGTTCCAAATGCGGAAGCTGATCCTCTCCGACAGGAACTGCATTTGCTTTATACAAAGCAATATCCGCTGCCTGAAGCGCAGGGTAGCCTAAAAATGAGTAAGTGTTTATTTCTTTATCTTTTAACTGGCTCACCTGCTCCTTAAAAGTCGGGCACCTGGAAAGCCAGCCAAGAGGCGTGACAAAAGAAAAAAGCATGAAAAGCTCAAGATGCTCAGGCACTTCTGATTGTATGAATAAAACCGACTCATCCGGGTTTATGCCGTAAGCCAAAAAATCGCTTACGTTATCAAGAATAGAGTCTTTAATGACGGAAGGATTTTTGTATTCGCTCATAAGGGCGTGCCAGTCTGCAACCATAAAGAAACATTTATATGTTTCCTGAAGGCTCACCCAATTAGACAACGCTCCGACCCAGTGGCCTAGATGCAATTTTCCGGTAGGCCGCATTCCGCTTAGAATTACTTTTTTGCTCATAGTTATTTCAGGCGGCGCGTAATAAGCTCTTCGCTGTAGGCGTCTATGTAATCGCCTTCTTCAATTTCGTTATACCCTATTCCTATTCCGCACTCAACTCCTTCTGCAACTTCCTTTACATCGTCCTTAAATCTTTTAAGCGATGAAATTTTTCCTTCAAATATTATTTTGTTCCCGCGCATAAGCTGGCAGGTAAGGTTTCTCTGCATCTTTCCTTTTTCAATTATTGAGCCTGCGATAATTCCTGATTTGGATAATTTAAAAACCGCTTTTACTCTTGCCCTGCCTACAAAAATTTTCTTAACCTGCGGGGTGAGCATACCTTCAAACGCGGCTTTTATATCGTCTATAAGCTCATAAACTATCTGGTAAACCCTTATTTCTATTCCTTTTTGCTTCGCAAGGTCTCGCGCCTGGTTATCTATAGTTACTTTAAAACCGACAATTATTGCATCAGTTACCTCAGCAAGCAAAACGTCTGATGCATTTATTGCGCCAACACCCTTATGGCTTAACACAAGCTCTACTTCCTCGTGGGAAATTTTCTTTAAAGCCTCATCAACCGCCTCAAGAGTGCCGCCGACATCCGCTTTAAGTATCACTTTTAATTGTTTTTGATGCTCTTCTTTTACTTTTTTATAAAGGTCTTCCAGCTTAAAATGAGCCGGCGCCTTTAATTTAAGCTTCGCGTCTTCTTCGCGCCTGCGCTCAACTATTTCTTTTGCGCTTTTTTCATCCGGAACGACAAAAAGCTGGTCCCCGGGATTCGGAACTCCGTTTAAACCAAGCACTTCAACCGGAGCCGACGGCTCAGCAGTAACAACGTTATTCCCCCTGTCGTCATTCATTGCTTTTATTTTTCCCCAGTAATGCCCGCAGACACAGCAATCTCCGACTTTAAGCACCCCTTCTCTTACCAACACAGCAACAAGAGGGCCTTTGCCTTTTGACAGGCGCGCCTCAACTACTGCGCCGACAGCTGCTCTCCCGTAATCTGCCTTAAGCTCAAGAAGTTCAGCCTGTAAAAGTATAAGGTCAAGAAGTTCATCTATACCCTGGCCTGTTTTTGCGGAAACTCCGACAGTTGTTGTTTTTCCTCCCCAATCTTCAGGGGTTAAGTCAAGCTTAGACAACTGCTGTTTTACCATATCCGGGTTTGCATTTGCCTTATCCATTTTTGTAATAGCAACAAGAATAGGAACATTTGCGGCTTTAGCGTGATCAAGCGCTTCCTCTGTCTGGGGCTTAACACCCTCATCAGAAGCAACCACAAGTATAACCGCATCCGTAATGTTTGCTCCGCGGGAGCGCATTGCGGTAAATGTTTCATGGCCCGGTGTATCAAGAAAAGTAATTTTTCCCTTAGGAAGATTTACCTGATAGGCTCCGGTATGCTGGGTGATTCCTCCGCTTTCCTTTTCGGCAATTTTGCTTTTCCTTATATAATCAAGAAGACTTGTTTTTCCGTGGTCAATGTGGCCCATTAAAGTAACAATAGGCGCTCTTTTCTTAAGGTCTTTTGCCTCTGTTTTAATAAGTATTGCTTCTTCCTGGGTAGGTTTCTTTTTTAGATTGATTTTGTACTTGTAGGCAATTTCCGCGGCCATTTTATCGTCAAGGTTCTGGTTAATGTTTAAGAACTTTCCTTCCTTAAGCAAATCAGAAAGAAGCTCCGAAGGTTTTTTGTTTAATTTTACGGCCAAATCCTTTACAGAAATAGGAAAATCAACTTCAATAACATTTTCTTCTATTTCTTTTTTCTTTAAATCAACTATCTCGTTCTTAATTATTTCAGCAGTATCATCATCCACACTGGACATATGGCTTTTAACCGGAAAATTTAAACTTTGCAGCTTAACCAGCAATTCCTTGCTGTCTATCCCAAGCTTTTTGGCTAATTCATGAATTCTCATTACTCACCCCTTTTACTCCTTTCCTTCTTCAGGTAAATTTGTTTTTTCTTTTTGTTCTTCTATTTGTTGTTCTTTTTTTGGTTCTTCTGCCTTACTGGCTTCTTCTTTTGCTTTTTTATCGGAAGCTGATTTTTCCTCCAGGAATTTCTTTGCTTCTTCAATTATCTTTAAGGCTTTCTTCTCGCCTATGCCTTTTAATTTGGAAAGCTCCGCAGCCCCAACACTTGAAATCTTTCTTAAAGAAGTATAACCTGAGTCAACCAGTATTGCTGCCAGTTTCTTTCCGATATTCTTAAGCTGCAAAATGTCGTTTACTTCCTCCTCAATTGCTTCGCGCGAACGCACATCTATTTCCCAACCTACAAGTTTTGAGGCAAGGCGCACATTCTGCCCGCGCTTGCCGATAGCTAGTGAAAGCTGATCAGCCGCAACAAGCACTTTGGCCCGTTTAGTTTCCCTGTCAAGCTCAATACGCGAAATAACAGCAGGGGCAAGGCTTGCTTTTATAAACTCCTTCACATCTTCGCTGAAGCGCACTATGTCTATTTTTTCTCCGCGTAATTCTTCTATTATGTTTTTGACGCGCGAGCCCCTCATTCCGACACAGGCGCCCACGCAATCTACCTTATCGTCTTTTGAGGCAACAGCTATTTTTGTTCTTTCGCCGGCTTCCCTTGCGATAGACCTCATTTCCACTACCCCTTCAAAAATTTCCGGCACCTCAAGCTCAAAAAGTTTTTTTACAAGGCCTTCGTGGCGCCTGGAAAGTATTATCTGGGTACCTTTGTCTTTCTTAACCTCATAGACAAACGCCTTAACTCTTTCGCCTAACCTAAAATTGTCCGTAGGCGAAAGAAAGGAATACGGAATAATGCCTTCGGCTTTGCCCATAAGATCAAGTATTATCGCTCTTTTTTCTATGCGATAGACTACGCCGCCGACAATATCGCCTTCTTTTTTCTTAAATTCCGCATACACATTGTCTTTTTCTGCTTCGCGGATTTTTTGTATTATTACCTGCCTCGCGGTTTGCGCGGCGATGCGGCCGAACTCCCTGGAAACTACCTCATTGCCTCCGATGTAAACGCGGATATCTCCCTTTCCCGGGTCTATCTCAACCTTTACATCCTCTGAGGTTGATGTAATTTTTGCGATTTTCTTGGCGGCAACAGTTAAAGCATGCTTTACCGCTTCAAGAAGAACATTTTTATCAAGGCCCTTTTCTCTTTCTAATTGCTCTAAAATTGTTAAAAACTCTTTATTCATTATCTTCAAACCTCCTCAATGAACACGTGATTTTCCAAGCGCAACGCGCGCAGAAAAATCACAGTGTGAATTGATACTGAGGATGCGATGGATAAAAGCATCCGAAGTATCTTTTTACTTTTGCAAATCCAATCTTGCTTTTCCGATTTTAATATTTAGCGGCTCTAAATTATATGTTTTATCTTTCGCTTTTAAAAAAATACCATGCTCATTTGAATCAATAATTTCTCCCTCAAGATATGTTTTAGCGTCAACCGGATTACTCAGCCAAACGCCGACTATACTGCCTTTTGAGCGTAAAAAATCCTTATAATTTTTTAACGGATAATCCAGGCCCGGTGAATTCACTTCAATGGTAAAATCTTCGCCGAGCAATTTGCTCTCATCAAGCAAATTAAAGATTCTTCTGTTAAGCTCAGCGCATTTATCTATCGTAATTCCTCCTGCCGCATAATCAATAAGGCAGCGCAGGGAATACGCCCCGCCATAAAAAGACAATTTAAAATCTATGAGCTCAAGGCCCTCTTCTTTTATCATCCCCTCTATTTTGCTCTTTAATTCCTCATTTAAATTATTTTCCATATTCGTTTTTCAGGAAATTAATAAGCTCTTCTTCGCTCAAACTTGTTTTCTGCCTTGTTTTTCTTATTTCCAAATCTATCTTTTTAGAACTTGCGTAATTTTTTCCGATTATCACGATGTAAGGATTTCCCAAAAGATAAGCGTCATTAAATTTAACGCCGGCAGGCTCGCTCCTTTCGTCAAACAACACGTTAAAACCGTTTCTCTCAAGCGACTCAACCATGCTGGAAGCTTCAGGAATAAGCTTCTCATCAAGACAGACAAACTGGACATCAAAAGGGCTTACGGACTTTGGCCAGATTACCCCTTTGTCATCATAATTCGTTTCAACTATAGCGGCTAAAACCCTGCTAACACCTATGCCGTAGCAACCCATAATTACAGGCTTACGGACACCGTCTTTGTCAATAAAAAGCGCTTCCTGCGCCTTGGAATATTTGGTGCCGAGCTTAAAAACATGGCCGATTTCAATCATGCGGCGTTCATTAAGCTTGCTGTCGCATTCAGGGCAATTGGACATATCTTTAAAGTGTTTGCCGCATTTTTGGCATTCGCAAAGCATATCTTCTCCGATTTCTGCAGGCACCATAAATTCATGAGAAACATTTCCGCCCATTGCACCTGATTCAGCTTCGGTCATTATGAAATTAAGGCCGCATTCTTTAAATATCGCCTGATAGGCAGAACGCATCGCTTCATAATTTCTCGCTAAGCCCTCTTCATCCACGTCAAAGCTGTAAGCGTCTTTCATTATGAATTCGCAGCTTCTTACAACGCCGAACCTGGGACGCGCTTCATCCCTGAATTTTGTCTGTATCTGATACAAAATACGCGGCAATTGCTTGTAGGAAGATATATGTTTTTTCACTATTTCAGTAACTTCTTCTTCGTGCGTCGGGCCAAGGACAAGGGTACGGTTTTTTCTGTCTTTAAACCTAAGCATTACCTCGGAAAGCACCTCGTCGCGCCCGGTTTTCTGCCAGATTTCAATGGGCTGCAAAGCGCTCATTAAAATTTCCTGCGCTCCTGATGCGTTCATGTGCTTTCTTATAATGTTGCTTACGTTTTCAAGCACCCTTAAACCCAAAGGAAGATAAGAATATATCCCGGATGAAACCATATACAGAAAAGAACCCTTAAGAAGAAGCTTGTGGCTTACGCATTCAGCAACTTTAGGGTCTTCTCTTACCGTGAAGATAAAACTTTTTGAGTATTGCATTTTTTTAAGCTTTCGGCTTTCAACCGCCAGTCTTCAGATGAACGCTGAGGCCTGACACCTGAGAACTAATCTTTAAATATGTCTTCGCTAAGCTCAACGCCTTTTTTCTTAAACAACGGGAAAAATATCGGTTTATTTTTCGCATGGAACGAACCGATTACTTTTCCTTCTTCATCAACCTTGTCTATTTCGTAGCGGAAGATATCGCGAAGCACTATATCTTCCCCCTCCACTCTGTCCAAAACTTCCGTCATATAAGTTATTTTTCTTGAGCCATCGGTAAGCTGGTCGTGCTGTATTATTAAATCCACGCCGGATGCAATCTGTTTTCTTATTGCCCAAACAGGCATATACAAGCCTGCGTAAAGAGCTGTTGTCTCAACCCTGGTTAAAGCATCAAACGGACTGGATGCGTGTATAACAGCAAGACATCCGCGATGTCCGCTATTTAAAGCTTGTAAATAATCCATTGATTCAGCGCCTCTTATTTCCCCTAAAATTATCCTTGTCGGGCGCATACGAAGGGTATTAATAAATAAATCACGTATGGTGATTTCTCCTTTTCCCTCTATGTTAGGCGGACGGGTAAGCAAACGCACGTTATGTTCCTGGCGCAGCGTAAGTTCAAGCGTATCCTCAATAACTATAATTCTTTCAAGCGGACTTATATAAGAAGAAAGAACCTCAAGCGTCGTTGTTTTACCGGAGCCGGTTGCTCCTGAAAAAAGAATGTTTACTTTCGCCTTAATGCAGGCAACCAGAAACTTAGCCATTCTGTCATCAATTGTGCCAAGATCAACCAAGTCATTTACTTCGCTGATACTTCGCAAAAATTTTCTGATAGTTACTGTTGCGCCTCCCACTGAAAGCGGCGGAATAATAACGTTAACACGTGAGCCGTCTTTAAGGGAAAAATCCACGTATGGGTATGATTCATCAACGCGCCTTCCCGCGGGAATAAGCATTTTTTCAACTGCGTGGCGAAGGTGCGTTTCATCATCAAACCTGACATTTGTTATCACCTTTTTGCCGTTTTTTTCCATATAAATTTTATACGGGCCGTTTATCATTATTTCCGTAACTTCAGGGTCATCCATTAATTTTTGAAGCGGGCCCCAGCCCAAAAATTCATCGCAGAGCTCTTTTATAACCTGTTCTTTCGCCGGCGCCTCTATAACGCGGCCTTTTTCTTTCTCCCAGAAGTCAAATATTTTTGTTATACGGTCGCGGATAATTTCTTCATTAAGCTTCGCCTCTGCTCCGCCCAAAAAACTTAACTCTTTGCGCAACTCTTTTTTAACGGTTTTTACATCCATATCTTCCTCGCTTCTTGGAGTAAGTCTTTTATTATATTTTTTTCATCACTCTGTCTTAAAATTTTATCTTTCCTGAATATTATGGCTTTCTTTTTCCCGAAAGCAGCGCCGATATCTGCCTGGCGCGCTTCTCCCGGGCCGTTTACAACACAACCCATAAGCGCTATGCGAATAGGCGCAGACAATCCTGACCCGGTGAGCTCCGCCTCAAACCTATCAACTATATTTATAAGCTTCACTTCGCACCTTGAGCAAGTCGGGCACGATACAATTTCAGGCCCATATGTTCTTAATTTAAGCGCCTGCAAAATATATTTCGCGACTCGTATCTCCAAAAACGAAGGCGCCGTAAGAGATACGCGTATTATATTTCCTATACCCTTAGAAAGCACAGCACCCAGACCTATTGACGATTTAACTACTCCGGAAAGATATGACCCTGTAGCTGTTATCCCTAAGTGAAGAGGGTAATCAAATTTTCTGGCAAACAGCTCATTCGCAATTATAGTAGACTCAGCGTCAGAGCCTTTTAAAGATACCATTATATCAAAGAAACTTTCTTTCTCCAATATTCTAATATACCTGCCGACCGAAGAAACCATTTGGGCTGCAAGCTGCCTTGAAGAGGAAAAACCCTTCTTAAAACCTCCGGAATTTACCCCCACCCTTATGGGAATCTTATGAATCTTGGCTTCTTTAACTACCTGCCTTATTTCGCCTGGTTTAGTTATGTTTAAAGGATTAAGCCTTATTCCGTCAAAACCATTATCTATCGCAGCCAAAGCGGTTTTGTAATGGAAATGTATATCGGCAACCAAAGGCACCTTTATTCCTTCTTTCTTAAAAATCTTTACTATACCGGCATTGCTTTCCTCGCGGACTGCAACGCGCAAAGCCTCTGCGCCTTCCTCTTCCAATTGCCTGGCTTCGCGGATAAGCCCCTTTAAATCTGAATAAGGAGTTTTAAGCATTCCTTTTACCCGCACAGGATGCTTTCCCCCTATCTGCAAATTTCCTAATTTTACCGTCCTTGTTTTCATATATTTCTTTTACACAGATAATCACAGATTAATCTGCGATTATCTGTGTACCTCAGAACCATTTCTTCCAAAGCGCCGGCCCGAACCTCATTATGTCGTTATAAAAAACAAATACGACTATGATACCTATTATCGCAAGGCCTATGCGCGTAATTACGTTATCTGCCTTCTCGCTTAAAGGTTTTTTTCTTATTTTCTCAACAATAAAAGTCAATATATGCCCGCCGTCAAACAAGGGAAGCGGCAGTAAATTTACAATAGCAAGGCTGACGCTTAAAACAGCCATAAAGGTGATGAGAGGTAAAATTCCAAGTTTAGCGGTGTCAGCGGTGATTTTGTAAATACCAAGCGGCCCGGTTACGGCGTCTCGTAAAGGAAGAATTCCAAGAATCGTTGCGCCGAACCCCCTTACGGTAATTGACGACACTCTGTAAAGCTCCTCAAACCCCTTAACAAAAGCCTCAAAGAAATTATATTTCACTGTCTTTGTTTTAGTTGCAGGGTAAATTCCTATAAGCGAAATATTTTTCTTTTTTCCGTTTTCATCTGTTATTTCCTGTTCCTTGCACGGAACACTGAAAGACAATTCTTTGCCGCTGCGCAGGACAGTGATGTTAACAGAGCCCTGGGAATTATGGATAATATCTGTCATCTCGTCCCATTGGCCCACTTTTTTTCCGTTAACGGCAATTACCTTATCCCCTTCAAGAATCCCTGCTTTCTTTGCCGGGTAATTTTCTATAAGTTTACCTACGATTGCGGGAACGTAAGCCAAAACGCCTATAGAATAAACTTCTCTTTTTGATCCGAATTCATCAAAGACCTTCTCTTTTACGGTAGGAACTTCAAGATTTATTAATTCCCCGCGTCTTTTAACTTCCAGATCCACTTTACTTTTACTTTTATAAATTTTCTCCTCAACATCATCCCACACCTTAACCGGATTTCCGTTAACTTTAATAATTTCATCTCCTTTTAATACGCCTGCTTTCTGCGCCGTAGAATCAGCCTTGACGGTGCCGACTACAGGGTCAATGTACTTATAGGTCATGCCCAGCATGGCAACCAGCCAGAAAAGCACAAACGCAAAAACATAATTAAATAACGGCCCGGCAAAAACGATTTTAACCTTAGCCGCTACCGGCTTTGAAAGAAATTCATAGTCAGTTCCTTTAAGCTCCAGACGGTTGTCTCCTGCCAATTTGACATAACCGCCCAAAGGAAAAAGACAAACAACAAAATCTGTTTCTTTGCCTTTTCTGGTAAATATGGCCGGGCCGAAACCTATGGCAAATTTCTCTACCTTAACCTTGTTCATTTTTGCAGCAAGGTAATGACCGAATTCATGCGCCACCACAAGGATGCTTAAAACTACTATAAAAATAATAAAATTCATAATGACCTCAAATACTCCCTTGTTCTTTCTCTTGCCCAGGCATCCCAATAAAAAACATCATCCAGAGCCGACATTCTGGAAGGTTTGTAATGGGTAAATATATAATTCATGGCTTTATACATATCGGTAAATTTTATTCTACCGTTTAAAAAGTATTCAACAGCCACTTCGTCGCATCCGTTTAAAACAGGAAGCGAGTTGCCGCCGCATTTTGCGCCCTTAAGAATTATGTCCAGAAGCGGAAACTGGTTTTGCTTAAGGGGCTCAAAGGAAAGAGTTAATTTGTCCTTAAAATTATCTGCTTTTAGCGCGTCTATACGCTTAGGATAGCCTAAAGCGAAAGAAATAGGCAGGCGCATATCCGGCGGATACATACAGGCGAAAAGCGTTTTATCCTTAAATTCCACAAAAGCGTGCACAGTTGATTCCCTGTGAATAACAATGCCGATATTTTCGTAAGGTAAGTTAAAAAAGCAATGCGCCTCAACCACCTCAAACCCTTTGTTCACAAGCGTTGCGCTGTCAATCGTTATACGCCTGCCCATGCTCCAGGTCGGATGCGACAATACTGTTTTTACGCAAACCTTACCCAAATCCCTGGGCTTATAATTAAAAAGCGCGCCGCCGGAAGCTGTCAGGTATACTTTACTGAAATCCTTTGAAACTAAAAGCTGGTACAAAGCGTTTATCTCGCTGTCAACGGGAAGTATTTTTGTTTTATATTTCTTTGCTTCTTCCAATACGAAATTTCCGGCTGTAACCATAGATTCTTTATTGGCAAGCGCGATATTCTTTGCATGCCTGATGTTTGTCATAAGAGGCCTAAGCGCAGAGATACCGGAAATCGCCATAAGAGAAGTATCGCAGGCAATTGAAGCAAATTCGTTAAGCCCGGTTTCTCCTTTAAACAATTTTACCCTGCCGTTAAGTTTAACCTTTTTAGCGCTTTCCTCAT
>JAQTUC010000127.1 GCA_028710385.1 Candidatus Omnitrophota bacterium | reverse complement strand
AAAAATTTCCCGGGCGCATTGTTTTTTTTGTGGGCCGCCTGGTTGCGTATAAGGGCGTTGATTATCTGATTAACGCCATGAAGAATATAAACGCAACGCTTCTAATAGTCGGCGACGGGCCGGAGAAGGGAAAACTTAAAAAACTTGCCGCAAAAACAGGGGTTGATAAGAAAGTATTTTTTATCGGTAAGGTAACGGATAAAGAATTGTCAGCCTATTACCACTTATGCGACATCTTTGTGTTGCCCTCGGTAAACGATAAAGAAGAATTCGGCCTGGTTCAACTGGAAGCCCACGCCTGCGGAAAGCCGGTTGTAAGTACGGCATTACCGACGGGAGTTTCTTTTGTCAATTTAGACGGCATCAGCGGGCTGGTTGTTGAGCCTGAGTCGCCGCAGGAATTGGCTAAAGCCATAAATAAACTTTTAGAAGACGAAGAGTTAAGGTGCCGCCTCGGCCGGCAGGCAAAAGCGCGGGTTGAGTCGGAATTTAACAGAAAAATAATGGCGCAGAAAATTTTGGATGTCTATCGGTGCCTTTTGCCCGGTTCGTTTTAAGCATATGCGCCATCTTGATAAAAACGCGTGAGGTTTCATGTATAAGCTTTGCTTTAAGAGGCTGTTTGATGTAATCCTGGCTTTAATCGGCTGTATGTTCTTTGCGCCTTTTTTCCTTTTATTTTCTTTTTTGATCTGGGAAGAAGACAGGGGCTATGTATTTTACAGGCAAATCAGAATGGGTAAGGGGGCAAAAAAATTTCAAATGATAAAATTCCGTTCAATGACTATAGATTCAAAGGAAATTCCGACATTTGACCTCAAGAAAAAAGATTTGCGTGTACGCGTTACGAAAACAGGAAAATTCCTGCGCAGCTGCGCAATGGACGAGTTACCGCAGGTTATAAATATTCTTAAGGGCGATATGTCTTTCGTCGGGCCGCGTCCGCTTATGCCGTGCGAGGCATCGCTCCTTAAAGATCAGCAGGGTTTTCTGGAGCGTTCAAAAGTTATGCCGGGATTAACCGGCTTGGCGCAGATTACTATTGATAAGTACATTTCCAATGACGAGAAATTAAAGTATGATTTAAAATATATCAAAGAGCAGACATTTCTGGGCGATGTAATACTTATTGCGCGCTCAATAGGCATAACTATTTTTAGAAAATGGGAAATGCAGTGGCAGGATGAATCCTGCAAGGATGCTGCAGTTTAAGCCTATGCCTGTCCGGACTGTTTAAAATCTAACGCAAAACCTGCCCGCCATTTTGCAAATTTTTAATTAATTACCGCCAAAGCTTCACATTTTCTGCAAGAGTTGTATAATGACTTCTAATTTGTGTCATTAAAATATTCATTTAAACCCGGAGGATGTGCCATGAAAAGGACGCTAAAGATAATAAGCGTAGCCGTTACAATGTTGTTATTACCGGTTTGCGGTTTTTGCCAGGAGTCTTATACCGGCACAATTGATTATGCCCGGAAAACTAATAAATTATGGGGTATTTCCGCATGCATCATTAACAAAGATAACAGCGTAACTTTTGTTGACAGCAAGGATAAAGGCTATGGGTATGCGCTTTGGATGCCTGATACAAACGGCGCGCCTCTTGATAGCATGACTTTGAATCCCGGGCAATCCTTAAAGCTGACAGACGGCCACCACGTATTTATTAACTACAAATTTATCGGCGTAAAGGATGGCAGGATAATTGTAGAAGTTACAGATAAATTTGATGCCAGAAGTTTTGGAAACGGCGTAAGAGAGGAGAGGAAAAAACTGACAGTTGCGCCTTATGATGACAACTCCGGGCAGGTTGATTCAAAACCAAACTAATTTATGCCGATACTATCAGTTTCAGGATTAAAAAAAGTTTATGACGATATCATTGCCGTAGATGGCATCTCTTTTGATGTAGCAAGCCATGAAATCGTAGGGCTTCTCGGCCCCAACGGCGCGGGTAAAACTACCACAATTGACATGATTTTGGGCGTTCTAAAACCGGATGCTGGAACTATTTCAATTGACGGGCTGGATATTTTTTCACACCGCTCAGAAGCCATCAGCCGCACTAATTTTTCTGCTGTATACACGCCTTTACCGGGGAATTTAACTGTTGCGCAGAATCTGCGTATTTTTGGCAGGCTTTATTCTGTTAGCAATCTTTCAGAAAGAATAGAGGACCTGCTTGTCCGTTTTGACCTTGTGAAATTCCGCGATAAGAAATGCGGTGTGCTTTCCTCGGGAGAGCAAACCAGGGTGAGCCTTGCTAAGTCAATGCTCAATAGCCCTAATCTTCTTTTGCTGGATGAGCCAACAGCCTCGCTTGATCCTGCTACAGCAAGGGATGTGCGTTTGAAAATACGCGAATTTGCCGAAGAATGCAAGGGCGGTGTGCTTTGGACGTCTCATAATATGTATGAGGTTGAGGATGTATGTAACCGCGTGCTTTTTCTCTCGCACGGAAAAATTCTTCTTGAGGGCAATCCCAAGACTCTTCCCGCGGAATATGGCAAGAAAACGCTGGAAGAGCTTTTTATTGCTGTTGCGCGGGAACCTTTAAGCTTAGAGGAAAACTGATTTATGTCTTTAAACAGAATTTTAACTATCGTGCTTCGGCAGCTTTATCTTATCCGCGGCAGTTTCTCGCGGGTGTTTCCGCTTTTTGCCTGGATTGGGGTTGATATGATTTTGTGGGGTTTTCTTACCAGGTATTTAAACAGCGTCGCTTCCAGCGGATTTAATTTTGTCCCCGCACTTTTAGGAGCGGTGCTTCTTTGGGATTTTTTCGCAAGAATTATGCAGGGCGTAACCATTGCATTTTTTGAGGACGTCTGGTCGCGTAATTTTTTAAATATCTTTGCCACGCCTCTTTTGATATCCGAATACGTAAGCGGGCTCGTTCTAACCAGTGTTTTAACCAGCCTGTTAGGGTTGTTAATTATGCTTGTGCTTGCTACTACCTTGTTTAATCTTTCTTTTTTTGCCTATGGATTTATGATTTTTCCGTTTCTTCTTGTGCTTTTTCTGTTTGGCATATCGCTGGGTATTTTTGGAAGCGCCCTTGTGCTTCGCCTTGGGCCTGCCTCTGAATGGTTTATCTGGCCGATACCTGCAATTATTTCTCCGTTTGTGGGGGTATTGTATCCTATTTCCACTTTGCCGGATTGGATGCAGGCTGTTTCAAGAATCTTACCTCCCACTTATGTTTTTGAAGGGTTAAGGGCTATTATTACGGGCAAATCCGTGCCTTTGATTTCGCTTGCGCTGGCAGCGGCGCTTTCTTTTATATATATTTTCCTGGCATATCTTCTTTTCGTAAGAATTTATCATAGCGCTTTAAAAAGCGGGCTCATTGCCCGTTACAGCGCGGAAAGCGTGAGTTAATCGTAAACTAAGACTGTAGAGATATATGCCGAAAGCTAAACTAAACAATATTTCGCTTTATTACGAGATTTATGGCAAAGGCTACCCGCTTTTATTGATCGGAGGTTTGGGCTCTGATTGTTCAAGCTGGCTGGGAATAGTTAAGGGGCTTTCCCTGCATTTTAAAACTATTGTTTTTGATAACCGCGGCTGTGGCAGAAGCGGCATCGGGAATGATAAAATTACCGTCGCTAAAATGGCGAAAGACGCCATAGAGCTGCTTGATTTTTTAAAAATAGAAAAAGCCCATATCCTTGGCCATTCAATGGGAGGATATATTGCCCAGGAACTCGCCATAAATTACTCAAATCGCGTTAATAAACTTATCTTAGAAAGCACCGCGCCTGTTTCTTCCGAAAGAAATAACGCATTGTTTAACGACATCTACGCGCAGCTTAAAAAAGAAGGGCATTCCAAGGTGTGGTTTAAGAGATGGGTTGAGTTGTTGTTTTCTCCAGGGCTTATTAAGGGCAATTCATTTGTTGACGCATTTATTGATAATTCGTTAAAATATCCTTATCTTCAGACAGCCGACGGATTAGTCAAGAATCAACTAGATATTGTAATTATGGTAAGAAGGGTGTTCGTTTTATTATTCCTCCCTGGGTTACTGATAGTGAAATGGATG
>JAQTUC010000126.1 GCA_028710385.1 Candidatus Omnitrophota bacterium | reverse complement strand
TTATGGGTTATCCCGCATCTATATGCGTATCCATAAATGACGAAGTCATACACGGTATCCCTTCTGATAAAAGAGTAATTCAGGAAGGGGATTTGGTAAGCATAGACTTAGGAATTAAATATAAAGGGCTCTTTGTAGATACGGCGTATACTTATATCGCAGGCCGCGGCAGCAATGTTGCCAGAAAGCTTGTAAAAGCAACTTTAAAGTCGCTTTACGAGGGTATTAAAAAAGCAAAACCGCAGGCTAGAATAGGAGATATAGGTTCAGCCGTGCAAAATTTTATTGAAAAGCAGGGTTTCGGCGTTGTAAGGCAGTTCGTAGGGCATGGTATCGGTAAAAACCTGCACCAACACCCGGAAGTGCCTAACTTCGGTTTGCCTGGCGAAGGCGATGAGCTTTATGCTGGTATAGCTATAGCAATTGAGCCTATGGTTACAGCCGGAAATTACAATGTTAAAGTAGAGCCTGACGGTTGGACCGCCAAAACAAAAGATGGCAGTTTATCTGCTCATTTTGAGCATACTATCGCCATAACAAAAAAAGGCCCTCTGATTTTAACCAGGATATGAACCCCGTTAGACCTGTGAATGTCAACGGGATTCAAAAAGTTTCGTAGATTAACGGAGGTTTAACGGGGTGAAAGAAGAGCTGATAGAAGTAGAAGGAGAAATAGTAGAAGCGCTTCCTAATGCAATGTTTCGGGTAAAGCTTGATAACGGCCATATTGTTCTTACGCATGTTTCCGGGAAAATGCGTATGCATTTTATAAGGATTCTTCCGGGAGATAAAGTGAAAATTGAACTTTCTCCTTACGATTTAACAAGGGGAAGAATAACTTACAGGTATAAATAAGAGAGTAAAATTATGAAAGTAAGAAGTTCGGTAAAAAGAATTTGCGAAAGGTGTAAAATCGTCAGAAGAAAGGGCGTAGTGCGCGTTATTTGCAAAAACCAAAAACACAAACAAAGACAAGGATAGTTGTGTTAAGCGGTTGCGGTTACGCAACTCGTCACGGCTGCGTCAAACGTATGACGTAAAACGATAGACGAAACGAGCCGCGCAACCGATAAACGTAAAACGCAACCAAAATAGAGAGGTAAATATGCCAAGAATTGCCGGTGTTGATATTCCAAAAGAAAAGAAAATAAGAATAGCCCTTCAGTATCTTAACGGTGTCGGGCCTACTAATTGTATCCGTATCCTTTCTGCGACAGGAATAGACCCTGACAAAAAGGCCGGGACTTTAACCGATGAAGAGGTATCAAAAGTCGCAGCTTATATTCAGGCTAATTATAAAATAGAAGGCGAGCTAAGAAGGGAAATAACGCAAAACATAAGAAGGCTTGTTGACATTGGCTGTTATCGCGGCTCTCGCCACAAAAAAGGTCTTCCGGTAAGAGGCCAGCGCACGAAATGTAACGCAAGAACACGCAAAGGGCCTCGGCCAAGAGTCGGCGGAGTTAAGAGAAAAGGAGAATAAGTGAAGCAGCAACTTTTAAAGCGCGAGGCGCGCCGAAAAGTTGCGTGACTGAACTTACCCAGCACTAATTTTTGAAAGTATGTTTGAAATGAATTCAAAAGAGTTGTTTTCATATAAATTGGCTGTATATTGTATAATGTTTTTACAAAAATTAGTGCTGGGTTAATTCGACTACACATTTCTCAGGCAGGAAGCCTGAAAAATGTAAGTCTCATTAAGGAGAGTTATGGCGAAACAAAAAAGAGAAAAGAAAAAAAAGATACATTTGACTTCAACTATGGGCGTTGTCCATGTAAAGTCAACTTTCAATAATACAATAGTCACAATCACTGATTTCTCAGGGAATACCCTGGCGTGGGCATCTTCCGGCACGGTTGGTTTTAAGGGCACAAAGAAATCAACGCCCTACGCCGCACAGATAGCTTCTTTTGAAGCCGCAAAGAAAGCCAAAGATGTCGGTTTAACTGATGTTGAAGTTTTGGTAAAGGGCCCTGGGCCGGGAAGGGAAGCGGCAATACGCTCTATCCAGGCAGCAGGATTAAATGTTAAAAAAGTGAAAGACGTAACGCCTTCTCCGCATAATGGCTGCAGGCCAAGGAAGAAGAGAAGAGTATAAACTCAATTAAGCGAGGTTAAAATGGGTAGAAACTTAGGATCAAAATGTAAATTGTGCAGAAGAGAAGGGATGAAACTTTTCCTTAAGGGCAACCGTTGCTCAATGGAAAAATGTGCTTTTGCGAAACGGCCTACGCCGCCGGGTATGCACACAAGGGTGTCTTCCAAGCCGTCCTATTACGCATTGCAGCTTAGAGAAAAGCAGAGAGCGAAATGGATGTATGGAATGCTTGAAAAGCAGTTTAGAAGATTTTTCCATGTTGCGACAAAAACCAAAGGGGCAACCGGAAGAGCATTGTTGCAGATGCTTGAAAGAAGAGTAGACAATGTTATCTTCAGGTCGCTTTTTACTACGTCAAGAGAAGCAGCCAGGCAGATGGTTCTGCATGGTTTTGTACTTGTGAATGGCAAAAGAGTGAATATTCCATCTTTTCTTGTAAGTGCCGGTGAAACCATAGAAATAAAAGCCAAGGATAATACCAAAAAAGCTCTTAAGGAAACATATGACGCAAACGCAAAAGAGCGCTCTATAGTAGCGTGGCTTAGCGTAGATAAAGATGCGCTTAGCGCAAAAATTTTACGTCTTCCTGAAAAAGAAGATATCGTGTTACCTATCAATGAACAGTTGATAGTTGAACTTTATTCCAAATAAAAATAGCGAATAAAACAAAAATATTATCTAACAGAAAGTATAATGAGGAGGTAGAACAATGGGAATAACCTGGCGAGATTTCCAATTTCCCAAAAGAATAGCGGTAGAACAAGAAACCTATAGCCCTAATTACGGCAAGTTTGTTGCTGAGCCATTGGAGAGGGGTTATGGAGTTACCTTGGGCAATGCGCTTCGTCGTGTGCTTATTTCTTCCATAGAGGGTGCCGCCATAACTTCAGTTAAAATAGAAGGCGCTTCCCATGAATTTTCTACGATAGAAGGTGTTTTGGAAGACATTCCTGAAATAATTTTAAACATTAAAAATGTAGTGCTTAGGTCCTATTCAAAGTCGCCCAAGAAAATAACTCTTAAAGTTGAGGGTGAAAAAGAAGTCAAAGCCTCAGATATTACAACTGATGAAAGTATTGAGGTTATAAATCCCGACCTGCACATCGCAACTCTTACCTCAAAGAAAGCAAAACTTGAGATAGAAATGGAAGTGGGGCGCGGAAGAGGATTTGTTCTTGCGGAAAACAACAAAAGGGAAGATATGCCTATAGGCGTTATTCCTATTGATTCAATTTTTACTCCGGTTAAACGCGTAACTTTTAAGGTTGAAAATACCAGAGTCGGCAAAAGAACCGATTACGATAAGCTTATACTTGAAATTTTCACAAACGCGAGTATTGAGCCGAAAGAAGCATTAATTTACGCTGCAAAAGTTTTAAGCAAGCACTTAGAGCTTTTCTTTACTCTCGGCGAAATACCTGAAGAAGAAACTGAGGAGCTTACGCCGGAAGAGGTTTCTCTTTATGAGAAATTAAAAATTCCTATAACCGAGTTGGAACTGTCAGTGCGCAGCGCGAACTGCCTTCGCGAAGCTAACATAAAGAGTTTGGCTGACCTGGTAGAGAAGACTGAAACGGAAATACTGTCCTACAGAAATTTCGGAAAGAAGTCTCTGACGGAAGTTGTCAATTTGCTTAAAACAATGGGGTTATCACTTGGTGTTAAGGTAGACAGGAAAAAACTGGAATTAGTATGAGACACAGAAAAAAAAGCCAAAAATTTTCACGTCCGCGCGCACAACGCAAAGCACTTAAAAAATCTTTGTTGCGTTCGCTTCTAATTTATGAGCGCATCAAAACAAGCGAAGCAAAAGCAAAAGAATTAAGCAGCTGGGTAGACAGGCTTATTTCTATGGCGAAAGAGCCAACGCTTCATCATAAGAGGCTTGCTTATGAACTGCTTTGCGACCATATGCTGGTTAAAAAGCTTTTTGACAATATTGCGCCCCGCTTTAAGGAAATAAAAGGCGGATACAGC
>JAQTUC010000014.1 GCA_028710385.1 Candidatus Omnitrophota bacterium | reverse complement strand
GGTTGCTTCAATAATTAACCCCTTTGATATGTATGCAATTGAAGAGGCAGTGCAGCTTAAGGAAAAATTCGGCGCTGAAACAATTGTTATTACAATGGGCCCTCCTCAGGCAGAAGCAGCATTAAGAGAAGCTTTATCGCTTGGAATTGACCAGGCAATTTTACTGTCCAGCCGTGCTTTCGCAGGCTCAGACACCTGGGCCACAAGTTATGTCCTTTCCAAAGCAATTGAAAAAATAGGAAATTTTGATTTAGTTATCTGCGGCAAACAGGCTTCCGACGGCGACACCGCGCAGGTCGGCCCCGGCATTGCAACCCACATAAATCTTCCCCAGGCAACATATGTTAGAAAAGTAGACAATATTGATTTGGAAAAGAAAGTTATACGCTTAGAAAGGCTGCTTGAAGACGGATATGAAATTATTGAAGTATCAATGCCTCTTCTTATGACTGTGGTTAAGGAAATAAATACTCCGCGGCTTCCATCACTCAGAGGAAAAATGCGCGCAAAAAGCCAGGCTATAACAACCTGGACAGATAAGGATTTGGGTTTGGAAGAAACAAAGTTGGGGCTTAAGGGCTCACCAACCCAGGTAGTTAAAATATTTACTCCGCCTCCACGCGATAAAGGAATGATTTTTGAAGGAGAGCCCGAGATTATTGTTGATAAACTGGTTGGGGAAATAAAGAAGCATTTGATATAAAATTAATAAGTATCACGTCGCACGTAACAAGTATCACGTTCTAAAAGACGTGCTACGTGATACGTGTAACCAATAAGTGTTCAAATTATGAGCGATCCAATAAAAGTAATAGTTGAAAAGTGCGTTGGCTGCGGGTTGTGCGTGCGCGTTTGCCCGTTTTCGGCAATTACAATTGTAGATAAAAAAGCAGTCATTGACCTTGCTAAATGCAACCTTTGCGGCGCGTGCAAAGACGCCTGCAAATTCCAGGCAATAACAATTTTTAAGCCCCAGGTTGTAAAGGCTGATTTTTCTTCCTATAAAGACGTATGGGTGTTTGTTGAAAGCGAGAGAGGAAAGATAAGCGGAGTTTCTTTTGAGCTTTTGGGAAAAGCAAGGGAGCTTGCCGCTGACCTTCACTCAAAAGTTGTCGCTGTATTTTTAGGCAAAAACATAAAAGAAAAAGCGCAAACCCTTATCCATAAGGGAGCGGATAAAGTAATACTTGTTGATAAGCCTGAGCTTGAAAACTTCATTTCCGAAAACTACGCAAACGTAATTTCCCACTTAATAAAAAAATATAAACCGGAAATTTTCCTTGCCGGCGCAACAACTGCCGGACGTTCCCTGGTTTCCCGTATCGCAGTTACGATATACACAGGCTTAACCGCGGATTGCACCGGCCTTCATATTGACCGCGAAAAACGCCTTCTGGTTCAGACCCGTCCTGCTTTCGGCGGAAACATTATGGCGCAGATTATAAGCCCGAATTACAGGCCGCAAATGTCAACAGTCAGGCATAAGGTTATGGCGGAGGCGGTTCTTGATGTAAAAAGAAAAGGCGAAGTCATAGAGGAAGTTATAGATAACTCTTTTATAGACCCGAGAGTTAAGTTTATTGAATTCATACAGGAAGAAATAAGTAAAGTAAATCTCGCGGATGCTGATATAATAGTGTCAGGCGGACGCGGCATAGGGGATTCAAAGAATTTTAAGCTTATTGAGGAACTCGCGCAAACTTTAGGCGGGGCAGTAGGGGCATCGCGCGCCACAGTTGACAGCGGCTGGATTTCTTATTCGCACCAGGTAGGGCAAACCGGCAGAACTGTCGCTCCAAAAATTTACATAGCCTGCGGAATCTCCGGGCAGATTCAGCATCTGGTTGGAATGCAGTCGTCAAAGGTAATTGTAGCGATAAATAAAGACCCGGATGCGCCGATTTTTAAAGTTGCTAATTACGGAATTGTCGGTGATTTGTTTACCGTGGTTCCTTTGCTGATTAAAAAATTCAAAGAAACAAAAAGGTAATTTAAAATACTCTTGCGCCTGCAAGCTGACAAAGCATGTTTTTAAAAGAGTTAGAAATCTTCGGTTTTAAATCCTTCCCGGAAAAAGTTTCCCTAAAATTTGAGCCAGGCATTACGGTAATTGTCGGGCCTAACGGCTGCGGCAAATCAAACGTATTGGACTCTTTAAAATGGTCGCTTGGCGAGCAGAGCCCGAAGTCTTTACGCGGTTCCAAAATGGAAGATATCATTTTTAACGGAACCGATAACCACCCGCCCTTAAACTATGCTGAAGTAACGCTTACTTTCGGTAACGAAGACAGATACCTTCCCATTGAATACAAAGAAGTAGGCATTACAAGAAGGTTATATCGCTCCGGAGAAAGCGAATACCTTATCAACAAAAACCCGGTAAGATTAAAAGACATAGAAGCTCTTTTTATGGGAACAGGCATCGGAGAGTCAACCTATTCATTTATTGAGCAGGGAAAAATTGAGTTGTTTTTAAGTTATAAGCCTGAAGATAAGCGCCTTATTTTTGATGAAGCCAGCGGAATAGTTAAATACAAAGAAAGCAGAAGAGAAACACTTAAAAAGCTTGAAGAAACAGATGAAAACCTTTTAAGGCTTGATGACATTATTTCAGAAGTAAAGCGCCAGATACGCTACCTTGAAAGGCAGGTTGAAAAAACACGCAAGTTCAAGGAATGCCAGGAGAAACTTGTTGAAGTTGAGAAAAAAATAGCAATTTTAAAATTCAAAGGGCTTGAGGATAAAATAAATGTCATACTGGAGGAACTAAACAGCCTTAAGGAAAAAGAAAGCTTAAAAGACAATGAGCTTAAAGAAAATAAAACCAAATGGGAAGAGCTTAATCTGCGCTTAAGAGATATGCGTAAGGAGCTGCAGGAAGCAAGCTCGCAGGTTTTTTCTTTCAGCGCCCAGATAGAAACTTCCCTTAGCTACATAAACGTAAGCAAGCAGCGCATAATAGAGGTAACTGAGCGAAACAGCGCAATTGAGCAGTCAAAGAAAAGTTTTGACGAACGCATAGCTTTGCAGGAAGGCCGCATAGAGGAAGAAAAAAACAAATTAATCAGCATTGAGCAGGAAGCCAATTCAATAATTGCCGAAATAGAAAAAATCAAAACGGAAAAAGAAACCCTGGCAGCAGCCATAGAAGAGGCTAAAAAGAAAATAGAAGAAGAAAAAATTAAAGAGCTGGAACTGGAGAGTAAAGGCGTTAATATCCGTAACAGCTTAATTGAGCTTCAAACGCAGGTGGCCTCGCTTACCAACCGCAAAAAAAGGCTCTCTCTTGATAAGGCAAGGATAGAAAATCTTTCAAGCGAAAGAAAAGCCACGCTTGAAAAGCTTTCTCTTGAGCTTGCAGAGCTTGATAAAAAGCTGGCCGGCCTTCGCGGTGAAAAAGAAAACCTTGTTCAAAAAGAGCAGCAGTTAAATTTAACCAGGGAAAGCCTTAAGACAACCATAGTTGAGAAGGAAAAGAAACTGGTTGAGCTTAATTCATATTATGATTTTTTAAAAGACCTGCGCACAAAATACGATACATTTTCAGCAAGCAGAAAACTTACAATTGTTTTTGACGAGGAACCCAAAGACATAAAAAAACTTATAATTTCGCTGAAAGACGCGCAATTCAGTAAAGACGGAAATTCGTATAAAGCGGTAATTGAGGCAAAAGTTATTTCGCTTGAGGAAGAAGAGCTTAAGGAAAAAATGGATGCGATAAAGATTGAGATAGAAACTCTGGCAAAAGAGCTTCTGGATACTGAAAACCAAAAGAAACAGGTAGGCGAGCAGTCTGTAGCGCAGAATTTACAGGTTGAAGAGGAAGAAAAGCGTTTCCAGGCATTGTTCCAGGAAAACGACGCCTTAAGCAGGGATTACGCAAGATTCAGCGAAGAATTTGAGCTTGTAGAAAAGGAGCTTGAAGCAAATAAACAGGAGCTGGAAGCCGGCGAAACAAAACAAAAAGAACTGGAAACCGAGCTTTCTTCCTGCGAAGAAAGCCTTAATATCTCAAGGAACAATTTAACCGGCCTTCATGAAATTATTTCCAACAATTCAAAGCGCATTAACGAAATAGACGTATATAGCGCAAAACATGAAACCCACAGGCAGTCTTTAATAAGGGAAAAAGAAAACTTAAATTCAAAGGTTCTTATACTCTGCGAGGAAAAAGAAAACATCCTTAAAAATCTAGCGGATATGGATAAAGAAAAACTGGATAACATCCAGAAATGCGGAGTTTTTACGGCAGAAATACAAAAGTTGGAAGTTTCAATTGCCGCGGACAAAGAAAAAATAAGCGGCTTTTCTCAGAAAAAAGAAGAATTGGAAAAAGAAGAAACCGGGCTTCTTTCAAAAATTGAGGAAGACAGGAAATTGCTTGAAGCTTCGGAGAGTAATTTGGAAGAACTGCGTTCTGAGGTTTACAACAAAAAGCTTGAAACGCAGAGCCTTGATTACGAAAAGGAAAAAATAAAAGATTATCTTAAGCAGGTTTATGCGGTTGAGTTTAACCTTGAGTGGCTTAAAGAGCCTATTGAAGAGGGCAGCACGATTGAGAAGTTTAATGAAAACAAAGAAAGCTTAAAGAAAAAACTTGAGTCTTTGGGCGAAGTTAATATGGTCGCAATTGAAGAGTTTGACGAATTAAAAAAGAGGGAAGGATTTCTTGATACCCAGAAAAACGACCTTGTTACCTCAAAAGAAGAGCTTAGAAAGGCAATTCAGAAGATAAATAAAACGTCGCGCGAATTATTTCTTGAAACATTTGCAAAAATTGAGACAGAATTCAAAAATAATTTCCGTTTCCTTTTCGGAGGAGGCCGCGCAGAGCTTATACTGCTTGACCAGGACGATGTGCTTGAGTCGGGAGTTGAAATAGAGGTCCAGCCTCCCGGTAAAAAGAACCAGAACGTTGCGCTGTTATCCGGAGGAGAAAAAGCGCTCACGACAATTGCGCTTATTTTCGCTATTTTTAAAGTCAGGCCATCGCCCATATGCGTGCTTGATGAAATAGACGCTCCCCTGGATGAGGCAAACGTTGACAGGTTTAACCATATTCTAAAACAGTTTTCGCAGAATTCGCAGTTTATCGTAATTACTCATAACAAAAAAACAATGAGCAGAGCCGATATTCTTTACGGCGTTACCATGCAGGAAAAAGGAGTTTCTAAACTGGTGTCCGTTAAATTCGCAGGTAACGGGGAGCCAAAGCCTGCGCCTAAAGATACGCCGGAAGCAGAACAAACGCAAGCGCCCGCCTGAGTTGTTGAATTAAAAATAGTTAGTTAGCTGATAATTTGACTTTTAACCCCAAATATGTTATTTATTAGAATCATCCACCTTCGCCTTTCGCTAGGGTATTAGAAGCTGTGGCAGACTTTGGTGGATGTCACTAGAAAGGGTTTATTTGTTGAGGTGTTCCATATGGAAGAAGAGATAAAGAAAATAAAAGAAGAACTGGAGAAGACGCGTTCTCAGCTTTATATACTTTACGAATTAAATAAAGCAATGAGAACAACGCTTAGGCTTGAAGAAATAGTCTACATAATCCTCACAGGCTTAACCGCTCACGAGGGACTTTCCTTTAACAGGGCCATATTGTTTCTTGTGGATAATGACGCCAAAAAAATAAACGGTTTTATGGGTATAGGGCCTATGTATATGCAGGAGGCAACTTCTATCTGGCGCAGCATTGAGCAGCAGAAGATGGATCTTTACGACCTTATTAAAACATATCATCGCATAAAAGAAGAAACAGTTAAGCCAAAATTTATGGAATACGTGCAGTCTCTTTCTTTTGACCTTAACGAAGCAAGCGGTTTTCTTTACAGCGCTCTCTGGGAAAGAGGGACCTTGCATATAAAAGACGGTAAAGCCATTGAGCTTAAGGAAGACCCTCTTACGGTTAAGCTGCAGCTTGGAGAATTCCTGATAGCTTCGCTCTGGATAAAAGACAAGCCGGAAGGAATTATTATAGTTGATAACTATGTAACAAAGAAGCCGATAAATGACGCTGACATAAGAATATTTAATATGTTTGTAGAGCAGGCGGCAGGAGCGATTGAAAATTCCCAGGCTTTTGAGGACACGCTTATTATGGCTCACACTGATACGCTTACTTCTTTGTGGAACCACGGTTATTTCCAGTATAAACTTGACGAAGAGCTTCTTAAGGCAAAATCAAAAAATTATCCTATTTCAATACTTATGATAGACCTGGATGACTTTAAGAAATTCAACGACGCATACGGCCATATACAGGGAGATGAGGCTTTAAGAAAAGTAAGCGAGCAGCTTAAAAAAACCGCAAGGGACATAGATATAATATGCCGCTACGGCGGAGAAGAATTTTCAGTAGTGCTTCCCTTTACAACTAAAGAGGAAGCGCTTGATATTGCTGAAAGAATTAGAAAGAGCCTTGCAGAAAATAATATAGCCGGATACAGATTTACCGTATCTATCGGCCTTTCAAGCTATCCAAAGGACGGAACAGAAAAAGACGGCCTTATAAAAAAAGCCGATATGGCGCTTTACAAAGCCAAGAGAGAAGGAAAAAACAGAGTTGAACTCGCCTTCTAGCCCAGCCGGAACCAATACCTTCCATGGAAAAAGATTTATATAACATTTCTAATTTCAATTACGACCTGCCAAGAAATCTGATTGCGCAGGAGCCTTTGAAAGAGCGCCACAATTCCAGGCTTTTGCTTGTAAACAGAAAAGAGAATTCAATAAAGGAAACTGTTTTTAAAAATATCACGGAATTCTTAAATAAAGGCGATGTCCTGGTCTTAAATGATACAAGAGTTATCAGGGCAAAGCTTACCGCAAAAATAAAAACCGGCGGAAAACTGGAAATTTTGCTGCTTAAGGAAAAAGAAAAAGGGATATGGGAAGTTTTGGTTAATCCCGGTAAAAAAGCCAGGCTTGGCGAAGAAATAAGTTTCGGGAAAGAAGGGTTTTACGCAAAAATAATAGATAAAACAGCGCAGGGCGGCAGGGTTCTTGAATTTTTCCCCAAGGATTTTATGCTGCACCTTGATGAGCTGGGTAAGCCGCCGCTTCCGCATTATATTAAAAAAGAAATTGATGACTTTGAAAAATACCAGACTATTTATTCAAAAAAAGAAGGGGCTGTGGCAGCGCCAACAGCAGGCCTGCATTTTACAAAAGAGCTTATTTCGCAGATAGAAGAAAAAGGTATTAAGATTGTTTATATGACACTGCATTGCGGTCTGGCAACCTTTAGGCCTGTTAAATGCGAGGACATCAGAGAACATAAAATGGACAGCGAAGCCATTGAGATATCAAAACAAACCGCGGATACGATAAATGAAGCCAAAGACAAAGGCTCAAGAGTTATTGCAGTCGGGACAACTTCTGTAAGAAGTTTAGAGTCGGCAAGCTTTAGCGATGCCGGAAAGTTCCGCGTAAAGGATAAAACCTTTGAAACAAATTTTTATATAACACCTGGATATAAATTTAAAATAGTAGACGCGCTTATTACTAATTTCCACACTCCGCTTTCAACAAATCTTATTCTTGTTTCTTCTTTCTGCGGCATTACACTTGCCCAAAACGCCTACGCCTATGCTAAAAATAAGAATTTCCGCTTTTTCAGCTTCGGCGATTCAATGTTTATCATCTAAAAACAGCCTTTTATCCTGCCGGGAAAGCCTTTTCTAACCTTTCAAACCAGTCTTAAAGCGCTGTAAATTTTACATAACTTATTGTAAATCAACAGGTTAGATATGGAAAAAAAGATCAGTTCTTAATTGACTTGGCGTGTTATTTCTAATATAATAAAAAATCTGGCGAAATCCGCTCTTTTGCGTAAACAACTTCCGAGGCCACTTATATGCGCCTTTGGCGCCTATCTAGATTTATAAGGCTGGTCCTACAATAAGGAGGGCAAGTTATGCGAGACGATTTAACCAAAAAAAGGGTTTTCCTTTTATGCGGACATGCCCAGTCAGGCAAAACTTCAATCTCAGAAGCCATTCTGTTTAAATGCGGAGCCTCTACCCGCCTGGGAAAAGTTGATGAAGGAACTACCATAAGCGACTACGAAGACGACGAAAAGCAAAGAAAGAGCTCAATAAATATGTCTGTCCTTTATGCCGAGCATAAAGGAAATTTTATCCAATTTATAGATGTGCCAGGATATCTTGATTTTATAGGCGAGCTTATTTCCGCAAGCCGCGCAGTTGATTTTGGAGCGGTAGTTGTTGATGCTTCAAGCGGAGTTGAAGTGGGAACAGAAAAAGCCTGGGATAATTTAAGAAAAGAAAATCTGCCATGTTTTTTTATTGTAAATAAGCTTGATAAAGAGGACGCGGATTACGGAAAAACCGTTGAAGATATAAGAAACAGCCTGACGAAAAAGGCAATTCCTTTCGCCGGCTTTGAAAAAGGAAAAGTTGTGAATATTTTAAAAGACAAAAACCATCCGAATTACGCAAGCATAATTGAAGCTGTCGCAGAAAGCGATGATGCGCTTCTGGCGAAATATCTTGAGACCGGAGCAATTGACGACAAAGAACTCGCAGCCGCGCTTAAAAAAGCCATAATAAACGCGCAGGTTTTTCCTGTGATACCTATGATTGCCTTGCAGGAGGCAGGCACTGACTGCCTGCTTGAAATGCTTCTGGAGGTTATGCCATCCGCCGCCGACAGCAAACCGCGCATTGCAAAAAATGTAAAAACAGGAGAAGCCATTGAAATTGCGCCAAAGGCAAACGGGCATCTTGCTGCCCAGGTGTTTAAAAGCATAGTTGACCCTTTTGTGGGGCAGTTAAATATTTTCAGGGTATTTTCCGGAAAGATATCGGCAAACAGCGAAATATACAATTCAACAAAAGGCGAGAAAGAAAAAATCAGCCATATTTATACTCCGCAGGGTAAGCAGGAAGTTAATCAGGAGACAATTTGCGCCGGAGAAATCGGCGCAATTTCCAAATTAAGGAACACCTCAACGCAGGACACTTTCTGCGAGCAGACATTTCCGCTTGAATTTAGCCACATAGAATTTCCGGCTCCTTCTTACTCAGCTTCTGTTAAGCCTAAAACAAGGCAGGACGAGGATAAGATATCAGCGGTGCTTTCGCGCCTTACCAGCGAAGACCCTACTTTTAAAGTATCGCGGGACAGCCAAACCAAAGAAATGCTGATTTCCGGTATGGGCGAACTGCATCTGCACGTGATTATAGAAAGGATGAAGCGCAGGTATCAGGCAAATGTTGAGTTGGGAACGCCAAAAGTTGCTTATATGGAAACAGTTACCCGTTCTGTAAAAGTGCAGGGCAAACATAAAAAACAATCAGGCGGCCGCGGGCAATACGGCGATGTCTGGATTGATGTTGAGCCTCTTCATAGAGGCAAAGGGTTTGAGTTTGTGGATAAAATATTCGGAGGCGCGATACCGCGCAACTTCATACCTTCGGTTGAAAAAGGCATAAGGAAGAGTCTTGATGAGGGGGTGCTTGCCGGCTATCCGGTTACCGATATAAGGGTAACGCTTTATGACGGTTCTTATCACGATGTTGATTCTTCAGATATAGCGTTCCAGATTGCAGGTTCAATGGCTTTTAAAAAAGCGCTTGAGCAGGCAGGAAGCGTTTTGCTTGAGCCGATAATGAACGTTGAAATTACAGTGCCCGGTGAATTCATGGGACAGGTTACAGGCGATATAAATTCCAGAAGAGGCCGTGTGCTTGGAATGGAAGTAAAAGGGAAAAACGAAGTGGTTAAGGCGCAGATTGCGTTGGTTGAAATGTTTAAATATGCTTCTGACCTTCGCTCGGTTACGGGCGGCAGGGGCAGCTATTTAATGACATTTTCACACTATGAAATTGTGCCGGCAAGGTTAGCTCAGATAGTTATTGAGGGCGCAAAGAAAGAAGCGGATAAATTAGCAAAGGTAGAGTGAGTTTTAAATCACAATACACAATGAACAAATTACAAACAAATCACAATTCCAAAATTACAATAGACAAAGATTTATTTGTGATTTCGAAATTGTTTATTGTGTATTGTTTGTGATTTGTAGATTGTAATTTGTAATTTTTTAACAAGGGAGGTTTAACAACGTGAAAGTAGCCAGCTTTGGTTTAGATATTACACCGGGGAAACAAAAATACACCTGTGAATGTTTTGAAAAGCTTGTTAAAAAGTTTTCGCCAAAAAAATTAAGCCCCTATGTGGTTGAGTTTGTTGGAGAAGATTTCATCAGGGCCGATGCCGTTGTTTTTAACAGCGTCAAGAAGCTTGATCTAATTTTCATAGATTTAGAAAAAATAGAGAACCGCTTAATAAGGACAACAGATGAGAAAGAAAAAGAATTTCTGAAAAAAATTACAACAAGCTTAGAGGCGGAAAACCTTCTTTGCGACCAGCAATTCAGCGATGAAGAAAAAAATTTTATTAAAAATATTATGCCCGTCACTTTTAAGCCTTGCGTGGCGGCGCTGGATATATCCGATATAAACGCGCTCATTTGCGAAATACTTAAAAAGTCAGAAACCATACTTTTCTATACGGCAGGGGAAAAAGAAGTGCACGCCTGGGAAGTTAAAAAAGGAAGCAACATAGTTGATGCCGCAGGAAAAATTCACAGCGACCTTGCAAGAGGCTTTATAAAAGGCGAAGTAATTGACTGCAAGGATTTGGATAGTTTTCATAATGTGGCTGAGGCGCGCGCGCGAGGATTTGCCAAAGCAGTTGACAGAGACTACATAATGCAGGAAGGAAATATTATAGAAATAAAGTTCAGCGTATAAAGGAAGGCAATTTAATCATGGTAAAAGTAAGAAGAGCATTAATCAGTGTATGGGAGAAAAAAGGTGTTTTGGAGTTGGCAAGAAAACTTGCCGAATATAAGGTTGAAATTATCTCAACCGGTAAAACAGCGTCGTTGCTTCGCGCAAGCTCAATACCGGTGAAAGAGGTTTCTTCTGTTACGTCGTTTCCCGAGATACTTTCCGGACGCGTAAAAACCCTGCATCCAAAAATATTCGGAGGAATACTTGCCAATAAAAAACATCCTCTGCATATGGAGGAGATAAAGTCGCTTAATATTGAGCCGATAGATATGGTTGTGGTTAACCTTTATCCGTTCCTTCTTAAGCTTAACGAAAAGCTTAACTTTGACGATATGATGGAATATATAGATATAGGAGGAGTATCGTTGCTTCGCGCCGCAGCCAAGAATTTTAAAAACGTCGCTTCGGTCAGTTCACCTTCCCAGTATAAAATGATAATTGATGAGCTTGATAAAAATAAGGGAGACCTCTCGGACGACGTGCTTAAAACGCTTGCTCAGGACGCTTTTTTTGTTACGAAAGAATACGATAATTCCATTTACAATTATTTTGCCGCAAAAGAAGTGGTGACCTGGGACCTTGAAAAATCAGCCGGCCTTCGCTACGGAGAAAATCCGCACCAGAAAGGAGCCTTGTATAAATTAGCCAAGGCACAGGAAATGAAATATAAACAACTTCAGGGCAAGGAGCTTTCCTATAATAATATACTTGATTTGGATACGGCTGTCGCGATTGTGCGTGATTTCAACGAATGCGCCGCATCCATAGTAAAACATGCCTCAATATGCGGGGTAGGTGTTGATAAAAAATTATCACAGGCCTACAAGAAAGCGTATCTTTGCGACCCCATATCAAGCTTCGGAGGAATTGTTGGTATAAACAGAAAGGTTGACAAGGAAACTGCCGAGCAATTTATAAAAAGCGATTTTAAGGAATGCATTATAGCGCCTTCTTATTCCAAAGAGGCGCTAAAAGTTTTTTCTGCCAAGAAAAACCTTCGGGTGCTTGAGGCGGATTTTCATCAAAAGCTTAATTACAAAGAAATAAGGGCGACAAGTTTCGGTTATCTTATGCAGGACAGGGATGTTGTTAATATTGAAAAGACAAATCTTAAGGTGGTTACGAAGAAAAAACCAAGCCAACAGGAAATAAAAGATATGCTGCTTGCCTGGAAGATAGCGAAATACGTCCGGTCAAACGCAATAGTGCTTGCCAAAAACCAGACAGTCTTGGGTGTTGGCGGAGGCCAGCCTTCAAGGGTAGGCTCAGTAAAAATTGCGCTTTCCATGGCTAAAAAATCATGCCAGGGAGCAGTGCTTGCTTCGGATGGATTTTTCCCAAAGGAAGATTCCATAAAAGTTGCTTATAAAAAAGGAATCAGGGCGGTAATTCAGCCCGGCGGCTCAATAAAAGATAATGACATAATTAAGCTTTGCGATAAATTAAGAATCAGTATGATTTTTACAGGCATTCGCCACTTCCGCCATTAAGTTTCTTCCGCCTAAGTCAGCGCAATTTTAAAATTATGAGCGGCCTTACTAATTCTATCAACCGGTTTACTGATGCGAAAAACTACCTCAATACCTTTATAAACTACGAAAAAAAGTCAAATTATTCCTACAATAAAGTCCTTAAGCTTTCGCGCGTGGAGCGCCTTTTAGAAAGCCTGAATATTGATTACAGAAAACTTAAAAGCATACACGTAGCCGGAACAAAAGGCAAAGGCTCAACTGCAACTTTCTGCGGTTACCTTTTATCAAGCGCCGGGTATAAAACAGGCCTTTACATTTCGCCGCACTTTTTTGATTTCAGGGAAAGGATACAGATACTTAACAGCGTAAAAGGAAAAACAGAAAGCAGGCTTATACCCAAAAAAGACGTTGTAAGATTGTTAGATAAGCTTAGGCCGCAGCTTGAGCAATTACGATTTAGAAAAGATTTAGGCGCTCTTAGTTTTTTTGAAGTTTATACCGCGCTTGCTTTTAAATACTTTATTGAAGAAAAAGTTGATTTTGTTGTTTTAGAAACCGGCCTTGGCGGGCGCCTTGATGCAACCAATGTG
The DNA here is from genome assembly GCA_028710385.1 of Candidatus Omnitrophota bacterium. Classification (GTDB taxonomy): domain Bacteria; phylum Omnitrophota; class Gorgyraeia; order Duberdicusellales; family 4484-171; genus JAJYOP01. Next base: position 4,291 of record JAQTUC010000014.1, on the reverse strand, counting down.
GTAACGCCTCTTGTGAGCATTCTTACCCATATAGGCTATGACCACATGGATAAGCTTGGGTTAACCTTGCCGGAAATTGCCAGGGAAAAAGCGGGCATTATCAAAAAAAATATTGATGTTGTCAGCGCCGGCCAAAAGCCGTCGGTGCAGAGAGTTATCACGCAGCGCGCGCGTAAGATGCATTCAAATTTATTTGTCTACGGCGAAGCTTTTAAATCAGCCAACGGTTATTTAAGCGGCAGGCACACAACATTTGATTTTCATTTCGGGACGCAAAAAATTAAGGGGTCAAAAATTCTGCTTAAAGGGCAATATCAGATAGAAAATGCGTCTTTGGCTATGGCCTCAATCCTTCTTTTAAAGGAAAAAGGTTTTATCCCTGCCAGGCTTAATTTTAAAGAGGCGCTGTGCAATTCATTCCTTGAAGGAAGATTTGAAGTCCTTAAAGATAAGCCTCTTGTGGTCTGCGATATCGCGCACAATGAGCCTGCTTTCTGCGCGCTGGCCGAAAATCTAAAGCTGTATTATCCGGATAAAAAAATAATTCTTATTTTTGCGGCATCAAGCGATAAGGACATAAAAAGCATGCTTAATAAAATAAACTATAAGCACCTTATAATTACGCGCTTCAATAATCCGCGCTCGTTTACGCCCCAGCAAATAAAAAATATATGCAATATCAAACCAGTCTACCTTGCGGAAGATATAAAAAAAGCTTTGGAAATCGCAAAACAATTATATAATAGCGGCTCAATTATTGTTGTGAGCGGCTCTCTGTTTTTGGTAAGCGAGGCAAAAAGCCGTTTAAAGAACAAATTCTAACTTTATATTTCAGGGAATATGAGCTTAGTAAAACTTAAATATTACAATACTGACGATACAATCGCGGCAATTGCCACATTTACGTCAAAATCAGCCCTTGGCGTTATTAAGATTTCAGGGAAAAATGCCATAAGTATTATCCATAAGATTTTTATTCCGCGCCGCAGCAAAGACATCAGAAAGGCTAAAACTTATACTCTTCATTACGGCTGGATTGTAGACAGGGCTCAGGGGACAGGGTTCAGGGTGCAGGAGAAGAAAATAATAGATGAGGTTTTGGTAAGTGTAATGAGGGAGCCGTTTTCCTATACTTGTGAAGATGTAGTTGAGATATCCTGTCACGGCGGAGCAATTGTGCTTGGCAAAATTCTTGAGGCGATATTAAAAGAAGGCGCAAGGCTTGCGCAGCCTGGTGAATTTACTTACAGGGCTTTTTTAAACGGGAGGATTGACCTTCTGCAGGCAGAAGGTATCAAAAACATAGTGGATGCGAAAACCGACAAAGCTCTTCAGGCGGCAGTTTCCCAGCTTAAGGGCCGGGCGTTTGAAAAATTCAACAAAATAAAAGCTGCGGTAAAAGACGCATTCCTGGCTTTGGAGGCGGATATTAATTTTCCCGATGATGACACAGCGATAAATGTTCCAGGCGTAAAAGAAAAGATAAAAAGAATAATTTCTGCCATGGAAGATATTCTAAAGGCTGATAAGGAAGCAAAAATAATCAAGGAAGGCCTAATTTGCGCAATCTGCGGGAAAACCAACGCCGGTAAATCAACTCTTTTTAACGCTTTGCTGCAGGAAGAGCGCGTGATAGTAAGCGAGGTCCCCGGAACCACCCGCGACGTTATAGAGGAAACAATAAATATAAGGGGAATACCGCTGCGTATCCACGATACAGCGGGGATTTTATCTCCGCGTAATTTCATAGAAAAAAAAGCCATTGAAAAATCGGAAAAAATTTTTAATGAGGCAGATTTGGTTATACTGGTTCTTGACGGCTCGAGACGTCTTTCAAAAGACGACCTTTTTCTGCTTAACAAAATAAAAAAACTGCGCGGCGGAAAAAACACAGACTCCCCAAAGGGAGTTGTGGTTATAATAAATAAAAGCGATTTAAAGCAGAAGCTTAACCTAAAAAATATTTCGCATATAAAAGGTTTTAGGGTAAAATTAAGTGCTCTTAAAAAAGAAGGCATAGAAGATTTGGAAAAGGTTATAACCAAAGCGGCAGCTTCTTTTTCGGTAAAGAGGGATGATTTTGTTTTCCTTAACCGATATCAGAGCGAAATACTGGGAAACGCATACTGCGATATCAAAGAAGCAGAAAAAAGCTTAGCCGCAAACCGGGAAATTGACGCAGCCGCCATATCCCTTAAAAATGCGCTGGAAAACTTAGGGAAGCTCTCCGGGGAAGTATTCTGCGAGGAATTACTTGAAAGTATTTTTAATGATTTCTGCATAGGCAAGTGAAATGAAGCCAATATTTTTCCAAGGGGTAATCCGCAGGAAAAATAATGTGCTCATTAAAGGAGCGTAATATGGATAAGAAAAAAATTGAACACGGAGTAAAACTTATTTTGGAGGCTCTTGGGGCTGATTTGACAAAAAAAGATATTGCAGCCACGCCTTCCCGCGTGGCTGAAATGTATGAAGAGATTTTAAGCGGGCAATTCAAAAATGCAGAAGAAGAGCTGGAAGTTATCCTTGAGCAAAAGCACGATGAAATAATACTCTTAAAAGGAATACCTCTATATTCAATGTGCGAACATCACATGCTCCCTTTTATAGGCAAAGCGCACGTTGCCTATATACCCGACAAGCGCATCACGGGCTTAAGTAAAATAGCCAGAGTTGTTGACGTGCTTTCAAAACGCCTTCAGGTGCAGGAGCGTTTAACAACTGAAATAGCCGATGTAATTATGAAAAAATTACGGCCAAAAGGCGTTATGGTAGTTATAGAGGCTGAGCATCTTTGTATGTCTATGCGCGGAATAAAAAAGGCAGGCACCTTAACCGCAACTTCAGTTGTAAGAGGAATATTCCTTACTAATCAGAAAACCCGCCAGGAGGCTTTAAGTTTAATTTCTACATCGCGATAAAATGTAATGTTTACCTTATGTTTGCGTGTAGACTTTTTCCTTTTCCTGCTCGTCTAAGTATTTGAGGTGATAATTATGAAAAACAAATATTTAAGGATTTCGGTTGCTATGTTTGCGGTTATTTTTGCATCCGGGCTAATCGCAGGTTTTACTGTAAAAGCTAAAGAAGGCCCATCAAGGCGTAACGCAATGGCCAGGGTTCTTGTTTTTGAGTCGCTCTCGGAGCAGGAGAAAAAAGAACTTATTGAGCTTAGAAAAACAGACAAAGAAAAATTCAGAGCTGTCTTAAAGGATAAACTTGTTGCAAAAAAAGCAGAGCTAGAGCAGCTTAAAAAGAACGACCCGGAAAAATTTAAAGCCATTATGGCCGGGGCAAGAGCCAAAATAAAAGCGCGCCTTGCTGAACTTAAGAAAAATAACCCGCAGAAATATGAAGAGTTGACGGCAAAGCGAAGGGAGCGTATTAAAGCGCGGCTTGAATATCTTAAGCAAAACGACCCTCAGAAGTACGAAGAACTTAAGAAAAAAATCCAGGAACGCAGGGCGCCGCGTTCAACAGAAAATAATTTGTAAATTTACACATGAACCAGTCCGCCTCTGGCGGACGGTTCAGGGTTTCGCTTTCCGGTGAAACCCTGAAAAACCAGAAGCCACGCCTCAATGGGTCGTTGAGCTTAATATAAATAAAAAGTGCTTAAAAACAAAGAAGAGGATATACGCCGGCTCGCGGGTGAGTTTCTAAACGGAGACAAAAGCGCATTTTCCAGGCTCACAGAGCTTATATATTCAGACATACTTAATATTTCTTACCGCTATTTGGCAAATATGGAAGACGCAAAGGATGCGCTGCAGGCATCCCTTTTAAAAATACACGACGGCCTTAAATATTTTAAAAGCGCTTCAAAGTTTTCTACCTGGATTTACAGAATAAGCATAAATACTTCCCTTGACCATTTAAGAAAACGCCGCAGCATATTTGATTTAAGCACCAGATTCAAAAGCGAAGCAAAAGAGAAAACCGCTTCTTTAAAGGAAGAGCTGGACTTAAAGGAAAAAAAAGAATTAGTAAAGAAAGAAATTTCAAAACTTCCTTTAAGGCAGAAAAATGCATTTATATTAAAGCACTATGAGGAGCTTACGATTGAGGAAATAAGCACAACTTTAGGCTGTTCTGAGAGCGCGGTTAAGACTCATCTTAAAAGAGCCGTAGAGCGGCTTCGGAAGAAAATGGAGGTTATATCATGAAGTGTCTTTCAGAGAAACAAATGCTTTTATTTTTTTATAACGAGCTGAAAGAGGAAGGAGCTTCTGCCAAAGAGCATTTATCAGCGTGCAAACAATGCAGTCTAAATTACGCAAAGCTTACAGGT
>JAQTUC010000125.1 GCA_028710385.1 Candidatus Omnitrophota bacterium | reverse complement strand
TAGGCAAAATTAGGAAATCCGACTATTACTTTTTTACCGACTCTTAACGCGTCAAAAAGCACTGTTTCAACGTGTTTTAGCTGCTGAAGGCTCTGGTTAAGTATTATATAATCAAAAGCTTTGTCTTTGTATTCTGACAAACCGGTATCTATATCGCCATGCAGCACACTTAAACCCTTTGCAACACACCTGTATATTGCCTGCTCATCTATTTCTATACCCTGTCCGCGCACATTTTTCTTAAGCATCAAAAGCTCAAGCAAATCTCCGTCGCCGCAGCCAAGGTCAAGCACGGAAGAATTCGCCTCAACCATATCAAGTATTGCCTTATGGTCGCTTTTAATTACCTCGTTTACTTTCATGTTTTACCTCGCTTTTGCGAAACGCTTTTAAGAAAATGCGAAATAAGATGGGTTTCCTCTTGTATCTCAAGCAAAAAAGCATCATGGCCGTATGTTGAATCAATTTCGCAGTAACTTGTTTCAATGCCGGCGTATTTGCATGCTTTAACAATTTCTTTGGACTGGTATGCCGGGTACAGCCAGTCGGATTTAAAAGCAATTACCAAAACCTTAACTGATTTTCCCAAAAGCGATTCGTGAAAAGGTTTCTTTTCCGAAGCGTCAAAATTATCCATTGCTTTGGTGATATAAAGATAGGAATTTGCGTCAAATCTTTTTACGAAATTATCCCCCCTGTAACGCAGATACCCCTCAACTTCAAAATCAGCGGTAAACTTAAACGGCTGTTTGTTGTCTTTTTTCTGCCTGCCGAATTTCTCAGCCATTGAAACATCGCTCATGTAGGTGATATGCCCTATCATTCTTGCAACAGCAAGGCCTTTATCCGGGGGGTTGCCTTGGTAATAATTTCCTGAATTCCAATTTGGGTCAGCCATAACAGCCTGCCTGCCAACTTCATCAAACGCAATCTGCTGCGGCGAATGCCTAAGCGCAGTTGCAATTGGTATGGCGCTACGGATACTCTGCGGATATTTAACAAGCCAGGACAAAACCTGCATACCGCCCATTGAACCGCCCACAACAGTAAGCAGCTTATCAATACCGAATGAATCTACCAGCGCTTTTTGGGCTGAAACCATATCGCCTATACTGATAATTGGAAAATCCAAAGCGTATGGTTTATTGGTTTTTGGATTTACGCTTGCCGGGCCTGTTGAGCCGCGGCAGCCGCTAAGCACGTTAGAACAAATAACAAAATATTTTTCCGTATCAAAGGCGCGGCCGGGGCCTATCATATTATCCCACCAGCCGGGCTTGTCTTCCCCCTTATGGAAACCTGCCGCGTGCGCATCACCGCTAAGTGCATGCAGAATTAAAACTGCGTTGTTTTTTTCCTTATTAAGGGTTCCGTATGTTTCGTAAGCAATAGTAACCGGGGAAAGTTTTTCTTTGCTTTCAAGGATAAACTCATCCGGCTGGTTTGCAAAAGTAAAATATTTTGTTTCAACTATTCCGATACCTGTTTTGGTCATCCACTCTCCTTAAAAGATTTATATCCAACGGCAGTATAACCCCAAACTTTATCTATTTTATTACGCTGCCTCACTTTTGTCCAAATCTTTAAACGGCTATTTGGCGTTCTCAAAAAGCCACGTGGTTAAGTATCTTTCTCCGGTATCAGGAAGTATTACCACAATGAGTTTTCCTTCATTCTCTTTGCGCTTTGCTATTTCAAGGGCAGCCCAGGTTGCCGCGCCGCTTGAAATTCCGGCGAGGATTCCTTCTGATCTTGCAAGCTGTCTTGCTGTTTCTCCGGCATCATCATTGGCAACGCGCATAACTTCATCAATTATTCCTTTATTTAAAACCTGCGGAATGAATCCGGCGCCCAAGCCTTGTATTTTATGAGGTCCTGGATTTCCGCCTGATAAAACAGGAGAATCAGAGGGTTCAACCGCAATTGCCTTAAAATTTTTTTTCTTATTCTTGATAACTTCGGAAACTCCCGTAAGAGTTCCTCCTGTGCCGACACCTGCGACGAGTATATCAATTTTTCCGTCAGTATCTTTCCAAATCTCTTGCGCGGTTGTTTTTCTGTGTATTTCAGGATTTGCATGATTATTAAACTGCTGCGGCATAAAACTATTTTGGGTTGACTTAACTAATTCCTCCGCTTTTTCAATAGCTCCTTTCATACCTTTTGCTCCTTCTGTCAAAACAATCTCTGCTCCGAATATCTTAAGCAATTGCCTGCGCTCAACACTCATTGTTTCCGGCATTGTAAGAATAAGCTTATACCCTTTTACTGCCGCAACAAACGCAAGCGCAATGCCGGTATTACCGCTGGTAGGCTCAATAATCACAGAGCCTTTCTTTAAAAGCCCTTTTTCCTCGGCATCTTCTATCATTGCAGCGCCAATGCGGTCCTTCACGCTTGAGAGCGGATTAAATGACTCAAGTTTTACAACAACTGTTGCCTTAAGCCCTTCGGTAATGCGATTAAGCTTAACCAAAGGAGTATTACCTATTGTCTGAATTATATTTTCAAAAATTCTGCTCATACTGTCCTCCTCAATTTACTTTTTCTAATGCCTGTTCAATGTCGGCAACAATATCATCAATGTGTTCAATACCTATGGACAAGCGGATAAAATCCGAAGTTACACCTGTTGCGAGCTGTTCTTCCGACGATAACTGCTGATGCGTGGTTGTTGCAGGATGTATTGCCAGACTCTTGGCATCTCCTATATTGGCGAGGTGCGAAATAAGTTCAAGCGACTCAATAAATTTCTTGCCTGCCTCCAAACCGCCCTTAATGCCAAACCCGATAATTGCGCCTGCGCCTTTTGAAAGATATTTTTTGGCTTTTTCTTTCTCAGGGCTATTATCCAGCCCCGGATAATTCACCCAGCTTACTTTTTTGTGCCTTGAAAGATATTTAGCAACCGCCAAAGCGTTTTCACAGTGCCGCGGCATTCTTACATGTATGGTCTCAAGCCCCTGTAACAGTAAAAACGCGTTAAAGGGCGAAAGCGCCGGTCCTAAATCGCGAAGAAGAGCAACTCTTGCTTTTGTAATATAAGCAATATTGCCAAAAGATTTAAGCGCCTCTACAAAATTTATGCCGTGGTAACTTGGGTCAGGGTCAGCGATAAGAGGAAATTTTCCTTTAGTCCAGTCAAATTTTCCTGAATCAACAATCAATCCGCCCAAGGATGTTCCATGGCCTCCTATAAATTTTGTAGCTGAATAAACAACTATATCAGCGCCAAAGTCAATCGGCCGCAGAATGTAAGGGGCAGATGTGTTGTCCAATATTAAAGGCAGCCCGTTTTCATGCGCTATTTTAGAAATACCTTCCAAATCGCATACGTCAAGCTTTGGATTTCCGATAGATTCAGCGTAAATAGCTTTTGTTTTTTCCGTTATGGCTGCTTTGAAACCTTTTAAATCACCTGATTTAACAAATTTAACTTTAATTCCCAGGCGCGCGAATGTGTAATGAAGCAATGTATAGGTCCCGCCATAAAGATTATCCGCAGAAACAATTTCATCGCCTGACTGCGCAATATTTAAAAGGGAGAGCGAAATCGCCGCTTGTCCGCTGGCTGTTGCAAGTGCGCCTATTGCGCCGTCTAAGAGTGCAATTCTTTTTTCAAGCACATCAGTAGTAGGATTCATTAAACGCGTGTAAATATTGCCGAATTCCTTTAAACCGAAAAGGTTAGCGGCGTGCTCTGCGCTTTTAAATTGATATGAGCTTGTCTGGTAAATCGGAACCGCCCGTGAGCCCGTTGTAGGATCAGGCTCCTGGCCGCCGTGTAAAGCAAGTGTTTCAATTTTTAATTTTTTATCAATTTTACTCATTAAACCTCCTTTAATGAATAGATGACTTACGCGAGTTTATCAAAACGAGCGTAAGTCGTAGCCACGACGTAAGTCGTAGCGTCTATGAATTAAACCCTTGACATTTACCTTGATATTTTTACTTAGGTAGATGTCAGGGGTGAAATTTAGCCTAACATTTTTTCTTCGCCACCTTGGCTCGAAAAAATGTTGGCTTCATTTCAAAATGCATATTGAGCGCTTATCCCAAATCCCTTACCTAAACCGGTCCTTGTTGTT
>JAQTUC010000124.1 GCA_028710385.1 Candidatus Omnitrophota bacterium | reverse complement strand
TTAGAGCTCGCCTCGGAAGAACCAATTATATAATAAGTAGCGACTGCGTATTCCGTATGAGGTAAATCTATCTCTACAATGGTTGCGCCTCTTTCTTTCAAAATTCTGCTTACCTCAAAAATAGCATTTTTGATTTCTTCATCAATTCCTTTGCCAAAATATTGCCGCGGCATGCCTACTTTAAGCCCCTTTACATCATCTATCAGAAACTTTGAAAAATCATTTACTTCAACCGGCGCAGAAGTAGAATCGTTTTTATCAAAACCGCAAATTATATTAAGGAGATGCGCGCAATCAGTAAAATTTGTAGTAATCGGCCCTATCTGGTCTAAGCTTGAGCCAAAAGCAATAAGCCCATATCTTGAAACTCTTCCGTAAGTCGGCTTAAAACCCACAACCCCGCAAAAACAGGCGGGTTGCCGTATAGAACCCCCTGTATCAGAGCCTAGAGCAAAAGGTATAAGCCGAGCCGCTACAGCTGCTGCGGAGCCTCCTGAAGAGCCTCCCGGCACCCTTTCTGTGTCCCAGGGGTTTAACGTAGCGCCGTAACAGGAATTTTCCGTAGATGAGCCAAAAGCAAATTCATCCATATTGGTTGTCCCGATAATTTTAAGGCCTGCATTTTTCAATTTTGTTATTACGGTTGCGTCATACACTGAAGTATGGGAAGCAAGAATTTTTGAAGCGCAGGTAATTCTTTTGCCTTTTATACAAATATTGTCTTTTATGGCTATAGGCACACCTTTTAATGGTGAATTTCCTTCTGCTACAAGCGGCTCATCATAACTTTCCACAAAGGCGTTTAAATTGGCATTTTTCTTTATACGTTGCCCGAAAAAAGAATATGCTTCTTTTTCGCTTAATTTGTTATTTTTGATATTTTCGGCAATTTGAGTGCCGGTTAGGTTTGTTAGGTTATCCATATTAATATGCTTTCAGGTGTCAGGCATCGGCTCTCAGCTGAAAGCTGACACCTGATGTCTGATAGCTTCTTACTCAATAACTTTGGGTATTTTAAAATAATTTCCTTCCCGCAAGGGGGCATTTTTCAGAATGTCTTCCTGGACGCCGGAAGAAACAACCTCATCCTTCCTAAATATATTATTTTCCAAATGAGGCCCTCTCATCGGCTCAACATTATCTACATTAAGCTCTTTTAGCTTATCAATGTGGCCTAAAATTTTAGACAATTGTCCGCTAAGGTGTTCGGTTTCTTCGCTGGATATGCCTATTCGCGCAAGACTGGCTACGTATTCTACTATTTTTCTGTCAGGCATATTATTATATCTTAGGTAAGTTTTTCAAAGCAGCTCTTATCTCTTTTAAGGGGTGGGAATAGTTTTTAAGCTCTCCGTTAAAAAATTTGTCGTAAGAAGCAAGATCCAAAAATCCGTGGCCGCTAAAATTAAAAACAATGCATTTTCCTTGCTTTTCGCTTTTGGCAATTTCAATCACGGCCTTTATGGCGTGAGCTGTTTCAGGCGCAGGCACGATGCCCTCGGTTTTGGCAAACAGCACAGCCGCCTCAAAAACATCCAGTTGGTTATAAGCTCTTGCTTCAATAATTTTTTTATCATGTAAAGCGCTTATCAAAGGGGAACAACCGTGGTAACGAAGCCCTCCTGCGTGGATTCCCGCCGGGATAAAATTATGCCCCAAAGTAAACATTTTTATAAGGGGGGTTAAGGATGCGGTATCGCCAAAATCATATTCATATTTGCCGCGGGTAAGGCTCGGGCAGGCAAACGGCTCAACTGCTATAATTCTTAAGCTATCTTTCTTTAATTTGTCCTTAACGAAAGGATGAATAAGCCCGCCGAAATTGCTTCCTCCGCCGACGCAGCCTACAAGAAAATCCGGAGTTTCACCTGCTAATGCAAGTTGTTTTTTTGCTTCCAAACCTATAACTGTCTGATGAAGCAACACGTGATTTAGAACACTTCCCAGGCAATAGTTTGTCGCTTTATCTTTTGCGGCATCTTCAACCGCTTCTGAAATTGCAATACCTAAGCTGCCCTGGCAATTAGGGTCTTCTTTAAGAATTTTTTTTCCGCTTTCGGTAAGAGTTGAAGGTGAAGCTACAACTTCCGCCTGCCACATGCGCATTAAAGATTTTCTGAAAGGTTTTTGTTCGTAACTTACTTTAACCATATACACGCGGCATTTTAGGCCGAAAATGTTGCAGGCAAAACTTAAGGCGCTGCCCCATTGGCCGGCGCCGGTTTCTGTGGTTAAGCGTTTAATGCCTTCTTTTTTGTTGTAATACACCTGCGCTATTGCAGTATTTGTCTTGTGGCTTCCTGTGGGAGAGGCGCTTTCGTCTTTATAATATATCCGGCATTTTGTTTTTAAGGCTTTCTCCAAATGCACTGCTCTTTTAAGCGTGGTAGGCCGCCAAATGCGTAAAATATCGGTTACTTCATCCGGAATTTCTATCCAGCGTTCTTCGCTCATTTCCTGCTCAATGAGTGAAAGGGGAAAAATCTGGCGAAGGTCTTTTTTTTCTAGAGGCTTACCTGTTCCCGGGTTAATTGGCGGTGGGAGCTTAAAAGGCAAATCGCTGGCTACGTTATACCATTTTTGAGGAATATCTTTTTCGGAAAGATTTATCTTTAAGTCAGCCATAGAAGAGTATTATAAAAGAAAAAGGCATTATTGCAAACGAAAATACGCGGAGGCGGACTCGGGAAAGTATCACGCAACACGTAACAAGTAACACGTTTTTTTCATTTCTCAATTCTTCAATGACGTGTTACGTGATACCTGTGACGTGATACATAATCTACTGTATTAGTTTGCGCATCAAGAAGCGTGGTATTTTCCGCGGAATAAGGTTAATTCCAGAAAAGCCTGCAGCCTTCTTGAACGGCTGGGATGCCTTAATTTTTTAAGAGCTTTTGCCTCAATTTGCCTGATGCGTTCGCGGGTTACCTTAAAAATCATTCCTACTTCTTCAAGCGTTTTAGGGGTGCCGTCTTCTATGCCGAAGCGCAGAATAAGAATCTTTTTTTCCCGCTCTGTTAAGCTTTCCATGGCCTGCTGCAATTCCTCTTTCAACATGGAATAGACTGTCGCGTTTGCTGGCGATACTGCTTTTTTGTCTTCAATAAAATCGCCAAAATACGTGTCTCCGTCGTCTCCTATCGGCGTGTGTATTGATATTGGCTGCTGGGAGACTTTGACTATGTCTTTTATTTTTGAAATCGGAAGCCTGAGCTCTTTTGAAAGCTCTTCAGAAGTAGGTTCTCTTCCTTTCTCCTGAATAAACAGCCTTGAAATGCGGATTATTTTGTTAATAGTTTCTGTCATATGAACAGGAATCCTTATGGTGCGCGCCTGATCGGCTATTGCCCGGGTTATTGCCTGGCGTATCCACCAGGTTGCGTAAGTTGAAAATTTGTATCCGCGTTCATATTCAAACTTCTCAACCGCTTTTATAAGGCCGATGTTCCCTTCCTGTATCAAATCAAGAAATGAAAGCCCTCTGTTTACGTATTTTTTTGCTATACTCACAACCAGACGGAGGTTGGCTTCAACCAGGGTTCTTTTGGCTGAATTGTAGAGCCGTTGTTTTTCAAAAATTATTCTAAGTTTATTTTTTATCTCTTCCTCTGCAAACCCGAGCCTTCTTATAAACGCTCTTTTGCTTTTGTTTAGCTGGCGCTTTTCTTGGCTGGCTCTTCTGCCTTTTATTGTTGCGAGCTTGCGGGTTATCCTTTCTATTTCGCGCCCCAGCATATGCATATTAGCTATTATTTGTTCAATTATTACGATTGTAAAATTGAATTGTTCAAGTATTCTTTTCTGGGTGTCAATGTTCTTCGTCCTCATCAGCTTTGTGTAAAGGACTTTTATCCTTTTAATTTCTTTTTCTTTGTTCTTTATCTCGCCCTTTACAAAATCATCAGGATTAAGTTCATCTTTAAACAATTTCTGCGAAATTTCCTGGAAAGCTTCCTTGGCTATGACTGTAGAAAATATTTCATCGCGAAGCAGTTCTTCCTTGCTTTCTATTTCTTTTGCGAGCCTAACTTCCTCCTCGCGGCTGAGCAAAGGAATCTGGCCCATTTGTTTAAGATACATTTTAACCGGGTCATCCACCGGCAT
>JAQTUC010000123.1 GCA_028710385.1 Candidatus Omnitrophota bacterium | reverse complement strand
TCAGGGCCGGGGCCGTTTGACGCGCGGTATATTTTCGGAAAATTTGTTGAGCTTATGCAATCGGTTAAATAAATGAGAAAAGTAATAAGCATTTTAGCAATAACAATTTTAAGCATGCAGGCATTTGCCGCGGAAATTAAGGCAAAGCCGCAGGAACAACGCTATAGCGGAAATATTAAAAGTTTTCTTATACACCAGTTAAGCCCAAAAACAAAAATTCTTGCAAGCTTCATAAACACGGCGAACAAAGAGCTTGTCGGGGAGAGTTCAACCTATGACCAGGCTTTAGCCGGATTGGGTTTTCTGGAGCTTACGGATTACGAATTCGCAAAAGGCGTTCTTTCTTTTTTTAAGGAAAAATGGGACGGCGAAGGGCTGCATAATTTTTACAATACAGAGACAGGCTTAAACGGAATAGAAGATACAATTCATTTAGGGCCTAATATGTGGATGGCGATGTTCGCGCTTCAGTATGAAAAAATAACCGGCGATAAATCATTCAACGGCTTTGCCAAAGATATCGCTTTGTGGGCGGCTAAGCTTAACCATAAAAATGGCGGAATTGCCATGGGGCCTGTAGCAGACTGGGGAGGAAACTGGAGGGATGTTTATTCCTCGGAAAACAATATTGTTGCTTACGCGGTATTTAAGGCTTTAAAGGAAAAAGAAGAAGACGTAAATGCGCGCAGTGTTTACGAAAAAGAAATGCAGGGCATAGTTAATTTCATAAATACAGTCACGCTTAAAAAAACCGATATGGGCAAGCTTGTTAATGTAAGCGTCGGCTATAACCCCGATGAGGGCATCAGCAAAGTGTCTTCTTCCGATGTGGTAACTATGATGCTTTTGGTGTTTAATCCGGATGAGCTTAATAAGTTTTTTTCAATAGGAGAAGAAGATTTGCTTAAATTTGCGAAAGATAATTTTTATGTTTGCGAGGATGAAATATGCGGCTTTGATTTCACAACCAAGGCCAGCGCTGACTTAGCGAAAAGGCCAAGAATGATTTCTTTGGAATGGAGCGCACAGATGGCAGACGCAGAAATTGCGCTTTCGCAATTTTACGAAAGAAAAACCGGCGCAGGGGAAAAAGCCAAAAATTATTTAAAAGAATCAGCGAAACTTTTATCCGATATAGACAAGAAAGCAATTTATCAAGGCGATATGAATTTCTTCCCATATGCTACGAAAACCTCTGTGCAGCCTTTTCCGTTTGCGCCCTGGTGGAAGACGCCGGAGGGAGATACAAAAACCTGCGGGGCGCTATCGCCGACTTTATGGAGATTTTTCGCGTATAAAAAATTTAATCCTTTGCAGCTTAGATGAAGAGAGCAGATAACAAAGCACAGAAAACAGAGAAGAAGTAAAAATTTATTCTGTAATCTGTAAACTGTACTCTGTAATCTTTCCGAACGAAGTGAGGAAGAAATGCCTAAACGCAAAGACCTTGAAAAAATTTTAATCATAGGCTCAGGACCGATAATAATAAGCCAGGCCTGCGAATTTGATTATTCCGGAGCTCAAGCCTGTAAGGCCCTTAAAGAAGAAGGGTATAAGGTTGTGCTTCTCAATTCAAATCCCGCAACCATAATGACCGACCCGGAGCTTGCGGACGCTACCTATATTGAGCCTATTACGGTTGAGGTTTTGGAAAAAATTATTGAAAAAGAAAAGCCGCAAGCCTGCCTTCCAACGCTTGGCGGCCAGACCGCTTTAAACATAGCATTTGAAGCCGCAAAAAAAGGAATCTTTAAAAAATATAACGTAGAGCTTATCGGCGCAAACGAAGAAGCAATTGCCAAGGCAGAGGACAGGGAATTATTCAAGGAAGCAATGGCAGCCGCAGGCATAGGCCTTCCGCGCTCCCGCACCATTTACTCTGAAAAAGAAGGCGAAGACGCTTTAAACCATGTGGGGCTTCCCTGTGTGCTTAGGCCTGCTTTTACCCTCGGAGGAACAGGCGGAGGAATTGCCTATAATATTGAAGAGTATTGGGAAATATTAAAGCGCGGCCTTGACTTAAGTTTAATACACGAAGTTTTAATAGAAGAATACCTGCTTGGCTGGAAAGAATTTGAGCTTGAGGTTATGCGCGATAGAAAAGACAACGTTGTTATAATCTGCTCAATTGAAAATTTTGACCCTATGGGGGTTCATACCGGAGACTCAATCACTGTTGCCCCTGTTCAGACGCTGACTGACGTTGAATATCAGAAAATGCGCATGGATGCGGTAAAGGCGATAAGGGCAATAGGTGTTGAAACCGGAGGAAGCAATGTCCAGTTTGCCGTAAACCCCAAAGACGGAAGAATGGTAATTATTGAAATGAATCCAAGGGTGTCGCGCTCAAGCGCGCTTGCCTCAAAGGCAACGGGTTTTCCTATTGCAAAAATCGCGGCGAAACTTGCCGTAGGCTATACGCTTGACGAGGTCCCTAACGACATCACCAAAGAAACACCGGCTTCTTTTGAGCCGGCGATAGATTACTGCGTTGTAAAAATACCGCGATTTACTTTTGAGAAATTTCCGCAGGCAGACCCCACCCTTACAACTTCAATGAAGTCAGTGGGCGAGGTGATGTCTATAGGAAGGACTTTTAAGGAAGCGCTTCTTAAGGGGTTGCGCGCTCTTGAAACAGGAAAGACCGGATTAAATTCTCTCGTTAAGGATGATATGGGAAAAATTCCCGATGAGGCAATAAAAGAAAAAATAAAACAATATCTTGCCCTGCCGAATGATAAGAGGATTTTTTACATAGCTGACGCGCTAAGGCTTGGCATAAGCATTGTTGAAATACATGAGCTAAGCCATATAGATAAATGGTTTTTAAGCAACATAAAAGAAATTGTTGATTTTGAAGAAAAAATAAAAAGCAAAAAATTAACCAGAGAAACTCTCTTAAAAGCAAAAGAATTCGGTTTTTCCGACAGATATCTTTCGCAGCTTTTTTCAATTGATGAAGAAAAAATAAGAACGCTGCGCGGTAAAGAGAAAGTGGAACCGGTTTATAAACTGGTTGATACCTGCGCCGCGGAATTTGAAGCGTATACCCCTTACTATTATTCAACTTACGAGAAAGAATGTGAAGTGCGTATTTCCGACAAAAAGAAAGTTATGATTTTAGGCGGCGGCCCAAACCGAATAGGCCAGGGAATTGAATTTGATTATTGCTGCGTGCACGCGGCATTTTCGTTAAGAGAGGAAAACATTGAAGTTGTGATGGTCAACTGTAATCCGGAAACAGTTTCAACCGACTACGATACGTCAGACAGGCTTTATTTTGAGCCGATAACTCTTGAGGATGTGTTAAACATCAACAAAAAAGAAAAACCGTTCGGCGTGATTTTGCAGTTCGGCGGCCAGACGCCCCTTAATCTTGCTTTAGGGCTTGAAAAAGCAGGAATGAATATTCTGGGCACAAAAGCAAAATATATTGATATTGCCGAAGACAGGGATAAATTCAGGACCATGCTTAATAAGTGCGGCTTAAAGCAGGCCCAAAGCGGCATCGCGCACAATCTGGATGAGGCAAAAGCAATTGTAAAGAGGCTTGGTTATCCGGTTATGGTAAGGCCTTCGTATGTTTTAGGCGGCCGCGCCATGGAGATAATATATGACTCTCAGACTTTGGAAGGCTTTTTAAAAGAAGCGCTTCTTTACTCAATGAATCAGACAATACTTATTGATAAATTTCTTGATGACGCAATTGAGGTTGACGCTGATGTTATAGGAGACGGAGAAACTTTCGTCATCGGAGGAATTTTGGAGCACATTGAAGAAGCCGGCATTCATTCAGGAGACAGCGCAATGTGCCTGCCTGCATTTAGTTTACCTGAAAAAATCATTGAAAAAATAAGAGAGGCAAGCTGCGCCCTGGCAAAGGAATTGCATTTAGTGGGGCTTATGAATATTCAGTTTGCGGTAAAGGACGGCGAGATTTACATATTGGAAGTAAACCCAAGGGCCTCGCGGACAATACCGTTTATTTCAAAAGCCATAGGCGTGCCTTTGGCAAAACTTGCCGCAAAAATAATGATGGGTAAAAAACTTAAAGAGCTGGGGTTTGCCAAAGAAATAATCCCGCCGTATAAATGCGTTAAGGAGTCGGTATTTCCTTTTAAC
>JAQTUC010000013.1 GCA_028710385.1 Candidatus Omnitrophota bacterium | reverse complement strand
CTCGGGGTTATTTATACAAATTCAAAAAATTTTGAAGAAGCTATTACTTGTTTCAATAAAACAATAGAATTAAACCCACAAAATGTAAAAGCTTATCTTAATATGGGCGCGATATTCGGTGAATTAAAGAAATACAACGAAGCCCTTACTGTTTTAAATAAGGCTTTGAGCCTGGAAAAAAACAACCCGAAAATTTATTATAATATCGCTATGGTCTATATGAGCAACGCCAACAAGAAAAAAGCTGCAGCTTATTTAAAGAAAGCAAAAATTTTTGCCGAAAAGGGAAAAGACGAGAAACTGCTTAAGCGGATAGATGAAGCCTATAAGGCACTCTAAAAAAGAATGGGTGTAAATTTTCCGCAAAACTTACACCCATTCTCTCCACGATCCCAATTAATTATTTCTCGGCAGATTCGGGCTGCCATCCTTCAAATGCATATTCGGGTTCCATAATGGGCTTATCATAAGGAGGTATTGCGAATGTCACTGAATCATAAACGCCTGCGCCGGTGCGTAACAACCCGTAGCATATACCTTTTGCCGTGCCATAAGTTATGCCTGTGATAGGCTCCCTCTCTTTTGAAACAAGATATATCTGCTTAGGTACTTCAACTATACCGGTTGCCGCATTGGCTAAGCCTCTTCCTAATTTAGTAAGCGCATTATTATCTTCAGCAAGCGCTACGACTGAAACTGCCATGAAACTTACCAACAAAAGTGCCACGGTCTTCCTCAACATAAACACCTCCTCTTAAAACACACAGGCAGTAAAGACATTCGTCTTGGCTACCTGTGTCTAAAATAAAAAAACCCATAGCCTAAATAACATGACTATGGGTTTAAATGCGTTTCAATATACCGGCAGCTGACTACCATAGCCTTGCGGCTTTAGGCTCTTTGAGCTTTGTGCCCCCCGGTTTCCCGAGGTTTACCTTTATCAATATACACAGCGTTTTAAAGAGCTTTTGGACTTCATTTATCCTATAACATAATTTTAAAAAAAATACAAGGAAACCGCCAAAAATCCTTTGTTTTCAATGTCTTTTAAATAGCCCTATTAAGATTTTGCTTGACAATAGCTGATTTATAAGTATATTTATACTAATTTTGTATAAAAAATGCTTATTTAAAAAGGAGTTTAAACATGAGCAGACATTGTGAAATTTGTAACAAGAGAACAATAGGCGGAAATTCCATACGCAGGCGCGGTAAAGCCAAACGCGAAGGCGGAGTAGGTAAGAAAACAACGGGTATCACCAAAAGAAAGTTCCTGCCAAATCTTCAAAAAAGAAGGCTGATTGTAAACGGAAAGGTGAAAAAAGTTTTAGTTTGCACGAAGTGTATAAAAAGCGGTAAATTAAACTTTGTCGCCAGAAAGACGAACGTCCCTGATAACAAGTAAAGGTTCATTATACAAGCCGTTCTTGTCTAAAGAGTAAGCTATATCAAAATTATCTGCGTATTCTATTACCCCAAGGACTTCCTTGTCGTAGATTGCGCCTTCCAGCGTTTTATCTCCATCCGTCAGCCAGACAGAATAGCCGCTCTTTATTTTCCTTGGTTTACTCTTTTTGCATATACCGCAGCTTACAAACATTGGCTTTGGATTTTCTTCTCCGAACGGCTCAAGGCGGGCGAGCTCATCAACCAGAGCCGTAGAGATATCAGTAAACTTAAGTTTTAAGTCCACGTCAAGAACAGGAATAAAGTCTGCCGGTTTTGTATTGTTTTTAATATATTCGTTAATCTTTTGTTTAAACTCATCCAACCCTTCTCTAAAAATTTCAAGTCCGGCTGCTTTCTTATGCCCGCCGTAAGCGGAGAGCGAACTCGCGCATTCGTTAAGCGCTTCTATAAGATGAACGCTGTGTATTGAACGGGCAGAACCTCTTCCGCAAGTTTCGTCAAAAGAAATAACAAAAGACGGCCTGTAATATTTATCCGCGAGGCGCGAGGCTACTATTCCAAGAACACCGGAATGCCAATTATCCCCTGAAACAACTATTGCATACTCTCCCGAATTTTCCTGATCAATTTTTTCCTCTGCTTCTTTTAGAATATCCATTTCAATCGCTTTACGCTTAAGATTATATTCCTGAAGTTTAGCGGCAATTGACGCAACTTTTTTACTGTCTTTACATAAAAACATTTCAAGCGAATCAATAGCGGAAGCGACTCTTCCTGAAGCATTGATGCGTGGACCTAGTATAAAACCTATATGAAAAGCGCTTATATTTTCCTGTTTTATCTTGGCTATCTTACAAAGAGCCTCAATTGCCGGGCGCTTACTTACTTTAAGCGCCTTAAGGCCTTCCTTTAAAAGTATTCTGTTTTCTCCCTTAAGGGGAACTACGTCGCACACAACAGACAGAGCAACTAAATCCAGCGCATCTGCACAATCTTTTTGAGTGAGCGCCTGCAGGAACTTAAATGACAATGCCCCGGCGCTTAAATCTTTAAAGGGATAGCTGCTTAAGCTTCGCTTGGGGTTTATAAATGCGTACGCATTGTTTAGTTCTTCATTCGGATGATGATGATCAACAACTATTGTGTCTATACCGTATGATTGAGCCAATTCCACTTCCTTTAATGAATTTGTGCCGCAATCAAAAGCAATCATAAGGGTTCTTCCCTCGCTCTTTGCCTTCTCAATTACATCGGTATTTAAACCGTAACCTTCATTAACGCGGTGCGGAATATAAAAAGAAAACAAATCATTATGTTCTTTTGCAAACTCATTAAAAATTGCGAGAGACGTAACCCCGTCAACGTCATAGTCTCCGACAACAAGAATTTTTTCTTTTCTTTCTATTGCTTTTTTGACGCGTAAAACCGCCTTTTCAATATCCGGCAAAAGTAACGGCGAATGCAGCGACTTAAAACTGTCGTTAAGAAACGAATTGATTTGGGCTGTGGTAATGTTCCTGTTTAGAAGAATTTGAGAAAGGTATATTGATATGTTATATTCTTCGCTTAAAGACCGGGCCTTGTGGTTTAGTTCCTTTATTTTCCAAATGCGGCGTTTCATCTTGGTTGATATGTTGTTAGCTTGATATGTTCATAGGTTATCATATTGCTATACTCCAACTTATAAACCTGTCAACATATCAACCTACAAACTAATTATAACAGTTTATTTTCAAATTACATCTTTTTCGCGGGGGTTATTCCAAGAAGAGCCAACCCGCAATGCAGGACTATCCGCGTCGCTTTAAGAAGGTTTAACCTCGCAGCTTCTACGTTCTCGCTTTCGCCAAGCACTCTGTTTGTTTCGTAAAACTTATGGAAAAGCGCGGCGATGCTTTTTAAATATTCAATTATAAATACCGGCTCAAGGGAATAATATGCCTTTTCAAGGGTATAAGAAAACTGAAGCAAAGCGCGCAGCAGGCATAACTCTTCTTCGCTCTTGAGGAATTCACTGCATTCGGGGTCTGCTTTTTTATCCTGCGCTTTTTCAAAAATGCTTTCAATGCGGGCACAGCTGTATTGAATGTAGTATAAAGGATTATCAAAAGAAGTTGCTTTCGCAAGATCAATGTCAAAATCAAGATGCGAAGAATTTTTTCTCGTAAGGTAATAAAATCTTGTTGTATCTTTCCCGACTTCCTTTACAAGCTCAGAAAGCAGTATTGCGGTTCCTTTGCGCTTGGACATCTTTTCCTTGCTCTTTAAGGTCACAAGCTGAATTATTATAACCTTAAGTATATTCTTTTCGTAACCGAGCGCCTCAATCGCCGACTTTACCCGCTCTATATAACCGTGGTGGTCGGGCCCCCACAGGTTTATAAGCTCGTTAGCGCCGCGGTTTATTTTATCTTCATGATAGGCAATGTCCGAAGCGAAATAGGTAAGCTCTCCGTCGTTTTTCTTAATAACCCTGTCTTTGTCGTCGCCGAACTTTGTTGAAGAAAACCAAAGAGCGTCTTCTTTCTCGTAAATTAAATCTTTCCCCTTAAGTTCGTTTATTACTTTTTCTATTTTTTTATCATCAATAATTTTCTGCTGGCTCGTCCAGGTGTCAAATTCTATACCCAGGTCTTTTAAATCTTTTTTAATCCAACCAAGCACGTAATCCAGGGCGAACCTCTTTGGGTCTTTGGGGTTAGCTTCAATAACAGCCTTCGCAACGTCCTTTACGTATTCCCCCTGATATCCTCCTTCGGGTATCTGAAAATTTTCTCCTTTAATTTCTTTGATACGTTCCTCAACCGACCGGATAAAAAGCTCAAGCTGTTTTCCGGCATCATTCACATAATATTCTCTTTCAACGTCTGCGCCGCAGAAATCAAGAATGTTGCCAAGGCAATCCCCAACTACAGCCTGCCGGCCGTGCGCTATGGAAAGCGGCCCGGTCGGGTTTGCGCTTAGGAACTCAAGAATAACTTTCTTTTTTATGCTGCGGCGGAAAAATTTTTCCCTTGATTCTATCAGCTCATTAAGAGAATTTATAAGCGCATTTTTCGCGAAAAATATATTTACAAAACCAGGTTTTATAATTTCTATTTTCTCTATGCTTTTATCTTTTTTCCCTTCCAAAATTGTTTTAAGATTAGTCGCTACTTCAAGCGGGTCCTTTTTAAGCTTTGAGGCGAGCTTTAAAGAAACCATCGTAGAAAGATCGCCGAAATCCTGGCGCGAAGGCACTTCCCATAAAGGCGGATCAAGTTCTACCTCGTATTCTTTTTTTATAATGTCCTCTAAAATCTGGGATATTTTCTGATAAAATCCTTTCATAATTGTTTTAGAAAATTAGATTCCTGCGGCTTTAATTACTGCATCCAATTTCGCAGCAACAATAGGCGGCAACTTTATACATTTTATGGCAAGCTGCGGGTCTTTAAGCCCGTGGCCTGTAAGAGTGCAGGTAATAATAACTTCTTTCTTGGAGGAAATTTTGTTAAAAAAACCGGTTTTCTTAAGCATAAACAGCCCGGCGACAGAAGCACAGGAAGCAGGCTCGGCAAACACGCCCTCTTGGCTTGCTAAATATTTGTACGCATCAATTATTTGCCTGTCAGACACCGCGTCAATTAATCCCCGGGACTCTTCCTTTGCGGAAAGTGCGCTTTGCCAGCTGGCGGGATTTCCTATTTTAATGGCTGTCGCTATTGTCTTTGGATTTTTTATAGGATGGCCCTTTACTATAGGAGCTGAGCCTTTTGCCTGAAAACCAAGTATAGAAGGAAGATAATTTATTTTTTTACAGGCATAATATTCTTTATAACCTTTCCAGTAAGCGGTAATATTTCCGGCGTTGCCTACGGGAAGAATATGAAAATCAGGAGCGCGGCCAAGATAATCGCATATTTCAAAAGAAGCGGTTTTCTGCCCTTCAATACGGTAAGGATTTATAGAATTAACCAGTTCAACGTGGTATTTTGAAGATATTTCCCTTACTATCCTTAGCGCATCGTCAAAATTACCCTTTACCGCTATTACTTTTGCGTTGTGTATAAGCGCCTGCGCCAATTTGCCAAGAGCGATTGAGCCTTCCGGTATAACAACTATACATTTTAAATTTGCCCGCGCTGCGTACGCTGCGGCTGAAGCTGAGGTGTTCCCTGTTGATGCGCAAATAACAGCAGTTGCGCCTTCTTCTTTAGCTTTAGAAATTGCAAGAGTCATCCCCCTGTCTTTAAATGAACCTGTTGGGTTAAGCCCTTCGTACTTAAGGTATACTTTAAAATTTTTCCCGATTATCTTGGAAACCTTAGGGGAATATATAAGCGGGGTATTGCCTTCAAGCAAAGTAATAACCGGCGTATCTTTGTTAATCGGCAGGAATTTTTTGTAATTTAGAATTAAACCCTGGTAAGCCATTAAAAATCCTCTATCCGTATTATCTGCGATGGGCTTTTTATGACGGAAAGCTTGTCAATTCTAAGAAGGGCTTTTTGCATATCTGATTCTTTTGCCGCGTGGGTAATCATTATCACCGGCACATATTTCCTGCGCAGCTTCTCTTTCTGGGTTACGGAAGCTATGCTTATATGATGAGTTGCAAGAATTCTTGATACCTTCGCTAAAACGCCCGGTTCATCATGGGCCAAAAAGCGCATATAATAACGGCTTCTGACGCTTTTTATGCTTTTAAGTATTATATTTTCTTTCTGGCGCTCTGAAACTTTGCTGTCCAGCGGCATACTTACTATATCCGATATTACCGCGGAAGAAGTTGCAATTCCTCCGGCGCCTCTTCCGTAAAAAAGCAAATCTCCTGCGGGCTGAGTATCAAGATAAACAGCATTATAGGAAGATGAAACCTCCGATAAAGGATGGCCTATCGGAATAAGGGTCGGATGAACGCGTAAGTCAAGGGATTTGCCCTGGCGTTTTGCGATAGCCAGAAGCTTCACCCTGTAATTTAATTCTTCAGCGTAAACAATATCAAGCATATCAATCTTAGAAATTCCTTCGGCGTAAACGCGCTTTAGAGAAGGCCACACGCCGAAACAAAGATAAATCAATATGCATAATTTATTAAGCGTATCTATGCCTGATATGTCAAAATGCGGTTTCTTTTCCGCAAATCCTTTTTTCTGCGCGCGGCGAAGCGCTGAGGAAAAATCAATTTTTTCCTGCGCCATTTTGCAAAGTATATAATTAGTCGTTCCGTTTAAAATTCCGTAGATTTTTTTGATTTCGCAGGTAACCAGGCCTTCCGAAATGCTTTTAATGAGAGGGATGGCTCCGCAGACAGAAGCTTCAAATCCTATATTTTTGCCGTATTTGCGCGCCAAAGAAAAGATTTCCGCTCCGTGCACGGCTAAAAGAGCTTTATTGGCGGTAACTACATTCTTGCCTTTGGCAAGAGCCTCTTTGATAAAAGTAAAAGCGGGCTCAATTCCTCCGATAAGCTCAACCACCGTATCTATTTGCGGGTCATTAAGAACCTTTGAAACGTCAGTAGTAAAAGCAACACCGTATTTCGCGGCAACCTTGCCCTTGCCTTTTCTTAAATCGCATACTAATTTTACTTCTATTTTTAAGGACGTGCGGCGGTTTATAAGCGAAGAATACTGCGCCAGCGACTTAAGCGTCGCAGAACCGACATTACCTAATCCGATTATTCCTATTTTTTTGACCATTTTTCCAATAACTCTTTTATGTAAAGCCCCAGCTCTTTGAAAAAATCCTGGGGTAAATCAATAAATTTTAATCTGGTTTCATATATGAGGCCTTTTACTATTTCTTTAGAGTCTACAACCTCTCCGGTAGCTTCTATTTTCTGTTCAACAAAAGGAAACCTTATGGTCATAACAAGCTGCGTGCCGGCGTCAAATTTTTTATTTGTTGTAATGAGCAGGCCGCCCTGGCTTATATTTTTAGTCTGGCTTAAATCATATGTGCCGTGTTCTTTAACCCTGTAGCTTACGACAAAATTGGCATTTGCTCTTGGAAATTTTCTTCTCTCCGCCCCTGTATATTTTTCCATACTCTTACCTCCTTAAATGAGTATACGGCTTATGGAGCTACTGCGCATAAGCCACAACCCGAAGGGTTGACTTGCGAATTAACCCCCGCCCTTTTGAAGAAATCATAGTTATTTGGCTTTTTCCCGCATCATCACGCCTGGAAAAACTTTGTCTTTATTTGATCGGGGAGAGAGATTTTCAGCTAAGGGCTGACCCGCCCAAATAAATAATTATTGTGGCGGGGAACTCTTTTTTCCCCTTCCAAATCGGGGGAGTGGGATTTTCAGTCAAAGACTGATCCGCCTTTACAGTTTGAATTCCGGTGGCGGAGAACCCACTATCCCACTAACTAAAAATCGGGGGAGAGAGATTTGAACTCTCGGCCCCTTGCACCCCATGCAAGTGCGCTAATCCGGACTGCGCTACCCCCCGAAAAAAGCCAGCATTATAGGGTTATTCCTTATTTTTTCGGGGCACTGAGGCGACACCGCCGAAGTGCCTCTGATATCTCATTAAGGTCCTTTGCTTACGCTCAGGATTAAATTCTTGCTACTCTCGAATTTAAGTTATTCCTTGTTTTCAACCGGCGCCAAGGACACCCGTCCGAAGCCCCCTAAGATTCTTCGCTGACGTTCAGGATTAATTCAACTAACATTTTCCTTTGCCTTCGGCTTTAAAAAATGCAGTCTCATTAAGGCTAGACATCCGGGATGCCCAAATAAAATCTACGATTTGATTGCTATCAGTTAAATCAGGCTTTTTATTTTGTTAACGGTTCAAAAAGTATAACCTTATTGCGTAATTTTTATTTATTATACTAGGCTTTTTGGGGCTGTAAAGCAAGATTTATAGCCGGCGCAGGCGCTACAGCGACATAGGTTAACGGTCTACAAACCCCTGATCGTCATTCCAAACATTGGTGGAAGGCATTTCTTTTGGCAGGAAATCGCGCTCAGGAGGCGCATCTTCTCCCCAATTATCAAGATTATCCTCTTCAACCGGAGGCTTTTCTTCCTTGGCTTCTTCCTTTTTCTTCTCCTCTTCCTCTTTTGCTTTCTTTTCTTCTTCCTTCTTTTTTTCTGTTTTTTTCTTTTCTGCTTTCTTTTCTTCTTCGGTTTTTTCTTCCTTTTTCTCCTCTGTGCCTTCTTTCACTGCCTCTGGCGCTGCTTCGCCGGCTGTTATGACTTTATTGCCTTCAAGAGATGTGCTGGAAGTAATAGTTGAAGTATTGCCGCTATCCTGGGAAAAGCATACGGGCAAAAAATACAAGCCAAAAATAACAGTTATAAAAAAAACAATAATATTCCCTGTCATATTGCCCTCCTTCAAATTCTCTGCAAACATTTTACGCATACAGACACAGACGAACCCGCTTCGTTAATTTTATTCTCTGCTGCGCTTTTGTGTATCTTTAAGATAGAAACAACTTGCTCGTAAGCATGGGCTGACAACGTTAACACTTCGTCTTTATTTTCGGTTTTTGAATTTTTACATACTACGCAATACATTTCTCCTCCTCCTAAAGTAATTAATCATTGTTACTCTTTACAAAAAAATAATACAGCGATACGACAAAGATAACGACAATACAGGCTATGCGTATCAGCAGAGGGTCAAATTGCTCCCTGTTTCTTTTAAAAAATTCTATTATATGATTTTCAATTTTTGTTTCTGCCAGTAATACAAGGGCAATAACAAAACAGAAAGAAAATGCTTTTTTTATCTTCCAGGACCTGACTAATACCAGCAGAATAACGAGGAAGAAAAGCCAGAATACCGGGTTAGTAACTGAAAAGTTAAACCGTAACAATTCAGCAAAACCGTCAAAAAGCCTTCGGGTAAACAGCTGCCAGTCGATATTGAAATTACTCATATCACCGGTTTAAGGACTAATTTTACCATCTTCTTTTTATTCTACAACAAAAATAATCCATTTAAAAGGCAAAAAAATAGCCCCGGGGGATTACGTCGGGGCTATGGATCTAGCTTTTAATTACCCTGCATGGCAGCTATGACTCTATCGCTTACGCCTGCGTTTTTCAAATAATTAATGCCTTCCTGCGAAAGGTTAAATTTTGAATTTGTAGACTTAATTTCCTTGATTATTTCATCATCGGAAACGCCTTTCTTAGCCATATCCACTATCTGCTGCATAGAAAGCTGACCGGTTTGAAGCACCTGTGGCGCTGGCTGTGCCGGCTGTTGGCTGGTAGCGGGAACCGGGGCGTTCTGCGCTTCTGGCGACTGAGGCTTATTAATCTGGCTTCCCACAAGGGCTCCGGTTAAAGCGCCTGCCGCAATGCCTATGCCTGCGCCCTCTCCGCCGTGCCCGCTTTGATGCCCGATGATTCCTCCGGCGGCTCCTCCAATGAGCCCGCCTATCACAGCTCCTTCTGCAACTCTTGTTTTATTGCTTTCACAGCCATAAGTGCATATGACAAGAAAACTTAGGAAAATAACCAATGCGTTTTTCATCCTGGCCTCCTCTTTCTTATAAAACTATCAAAACAATTTATTCAACTTTGAGAGGACGATTCATTAAATCTTTTACTGCCTGAGCAGGAATTTTATTTTTATAAAGCATAAAATAGATTTCTTTTGTTATGGGCATATCTATTTTGTGTTTTACGCTCAAATTATAAACCGATTTCACTGTAGTAACTCCTTCTGCAACCATTTTCATATTTTTAACTATGTTATTTATTTTTTCGCCTCTGCCTATTTTCTCTCCCACAGAACGGTTCCTTGAAAGCGGGGAAAAACAGGTAGTACACAAATCACCTATCCCGCTTATGCCCAGAAACGCTTTTTCATTTATCCTTAAAGCTTTTGCAAAACGCATCATCTCTTTAAGACCCCTGCATATAAGCGCTGATTTTGTATTGGTACCAAAACCCATTCCATCCGATATGCCGCAGGCAATAGCAATAACATTTTTTAAAGCGCCTGCCGTTTCTATTCCTGCAACGTCGCTATTTGTATATAATCTTAAATTTGTTCCCTTAAATAACCCCTGGATTTTTTTTGCATTCCGGAAAGACTTTGATGCAACAGTAGCAACTGCCGGAATGTCTCTGGCTATCTCTTTTGCTATTGTCGGACCGGACAAAACAACTATTTGTTTTTCGCCGGCTCCAAGTTCCTGTCTGATTATTTCACTCGGCCTCTTAAGGCTTCTTATTTCAATACCTTTCATTACGCTTACAAAAATTTTATCCCTGGGGCTGCCGCAGGATTTTTTGATGGTTTTTAAAACTGCTCTTAAGTGTTCGACTGGAACTGCTATTATAAGAATATTACTTGATAGGGATTTCTTTAGATCTGAAGTGACGCAGACGTCAAAAGGGATTTGTATTGAAGGAAGGAAATCTTTATTTTCCTGGTTTTTTATTATTTTCTTAACTTCTGCCTCAAAAGGAGACCAGAGGGTTATTTGAAGATCGCTTTTTCTGGAAAGAATTACGGCGAGAGTTGTCCCCCAGCCGCCGGCACCTAAAATAGATACTGTTTCTTTCATAAACACAAATTACCACGAATTTGTAACGAATTACCACGAATCATTCGTGGAAATTCGTTTTTGATTCGTGAGTATTCGTGACTAAAAAGCGGGCGATCGGGATCGAACCGACATATCCAGCTTGGAAGGCTAGTGTTCTGCCATTGAACTACGCCCGCATTACTTCAGCTTTCAGCATCTGATAGCTGACACCTGAAAGCTGATAGCTATAAACAGTGGGCAGGGGAGGATTTGCATGTGCCCTTCGGCGGAGCCGAAGTTTTCCCCAAGGCACATCCAAATGTTAGCCCCATACCAATAAAAATACTGTTGGCACAAAAAAAGCCAACAAACAAAAGTAAACATGGGCAGGGGAGGATTTGAACCTCCGAAGTGCAAGCACAACAGATTTACAGTCTGTCCCTTTTGGCCGCTCAGGAACCTGCCCTGAATTTAACATCAATAAAAGAACAATCTAATAAGCCCAGGAAAGGATTCGAACCTTCGACCCCCTCATTACAAGTGAGGAGCTCTACCAACTGAGCTACCTGGGCGACTTATTTACTGCTAAGCTTTTTATCGCCTTTGGTAAATATTCTATTATATCAGAAGCAATCAAACAGGTTTCAGTTTTATCTTTTGCGGCTAAATCACCTGAGTAACCATGCGCATAGGCGCCGAATCTCGCCGCAGTGAGTAAATCCAGGCCTTGAGCCATTAAGCCTGCGATAATTCCTGTTAGCACATCGCCGCTGCCTGCTGTTGCCATACCGGGATTTCCGGTATTATTTTCAAACAACTTCTTACCGTCGCTGATTAATGTCCTGTGGCCCTTAAGAACGAGAGTTAGATTATACTTAAAAGCGAATTCCTTGACAAGCTCTTTTCTTTTGCTTTCTATTTCTGCAACCGTAAGCTTGGTGAGCCGGGAAAATTCAACCATATGAGGAGTAAGTATTATATTCTTTGATTTCCTTTCTTTTAAAACGTTTAAATCTGTTGAAAGCGCGTTTAAGCCGTCGGCATCTATCACCATTGGCTTATCTATTTCTTTAATTACCTTTAAAAGCAGGCTTCTTGAAGACGGCGTCTGATAAGCTCCTGCGCCCAAAGCAATAACATCAATTCTCTCCATGAGGCTTAGTATCTGTTCAAATGCCTGCAAAGAGAGATACCCTCTGTCCTCTTTTAAGGCAAGCACGGTTGCCTCTGTGACTTTCATTGCAAGCACATTGCTTAACGATTCAGGCACTCCTGTTTTTACAAGCCCGGCTCCCATACGTAAAGCGGCATTTGCGCATAAGGTAACTGCCCCGGTTAGCCCGGGAGAACCCCCAAGCACAAACACATATCCATAATCCCCTTTATGCGTGTTTGGCTTACGTTTCAATAATTGTTTAGGCAGTTTCATATTCATTTTAAGTTAACCTTCTGCGCAACAGCGCAGGCAACCGCATAATCTTCAATATGGCTTATTGAAAGTAAAATTTCCACGCTGATATTTTTTTTGAATTCGCAATAAGGAGCGCCGTTTTTTCGGTTAAGTATGATGATTTCGTTTAAAGCAAGCGGATATTCTTTTGAAATTGCCTTAATCACAGCCTCTTTTGCCGCAAATCTCGCTGCCAGGCGCTGGTAATACATTTTCCCAGGGGAAATATTTTTAAGCTCTTTTGCGTCAAAAACGCGCTTTAAAAAATCCTTCCCCAGTTTTTCAATGGCAGATTGCATTTTACCCACTTTAACTATATCTATGCCTATGCCCAAGACCATAAAATTTTATAATCTATACAATCGTTAATTATTTAAATAATTTTTTTATATTTGGATTGGTAAGATAAAAAAACATACCCACACCAAAAAGCACAGACACCACGCCTAAGATAAAAGCTGCTATTGAATGTTCTGCTGAATGTGAATAAAAAAGATACAATGGGTATACAATTATCGATACTGGAATACCAAAAATAAGCACTATACTCCTTACTCCTTTGACTAAAAAAAATATTCCTTTGGCGGATAATATCAGAATAATGGAAACAAGAAAATCTGCAAGGAAAGCCAAGTAAGATATTTGTTTCAACACAAAACCAAGCGATGCTACCGATAATATCAAAACTCCTATTAATCCCAGCAGCGAACCAAATATAGTAACACTATACGGTCTTATTATCTTATTTTCGCGGTCAAATTGCTTCCTGACTTCATTACGCGTAAGAATATAAATTGAGATGACAGCGGGCAGAATAAAGAATCCTATCAAAACCAAAATTTTCATTGGTTTCAATATAAAGACAAAGGGCAAAAACATGGCAAAAGTCAAAGGCAAACTTGTCAAAAGCAAAAGATTTCTTCCCCATAACTGTCTTAACAATAATCCTGCGCCACTTATCAACCATAGCATACCTAGAATAAATACAATGAAAGAAAACCTAACAGACAAATCATTGTTATGCTTCGATATTAAAGGTAAAATTGTCAAAAAACCATATAAAGAAACAAATATGCTAAATATAGTGATTCCCAAAGATCTCTTCTTTTCCATGGCTAAGATCCTTTTTATTCTTTACGCCTGGACTGTATTGTTCCAAGCATTTCTTCAACCGCCGCAACCAGGCCGATAAATACAGACCGGCAGATTATAGAATGCCCTATATTTAACTCCTCTATTTCTTTTATCTTTACGATTTCTTTTACGTTCTCATAATCAATGCCATGCCCCGCGGCAACAAAAAAACCAAGGTCTTTTGCAAATGCAGCGGCTTTTTTTATCTTTAATAATTCTTTTTTTATGCTCGCGGCGAGTTTAGCTTCGGAGTATTTTCCCGTATTAAATTCAATCATATCCGCGCCGATTTTCCTGGCATTTTCAATCTGCTTTTCATTCGGGTCTATAAAAAGGCTTACGGAAACTCCTCCGTCTTTAAGCACTTTTACTGCTTTTTCTACTTTTTTATAATTATTTTTATTTACGATATCAATTCCGCCTTCTGTTGTTAACTCCTGCCTGCGCTCGGGAACAAGCGTTGATTGTTCCGGTTTAATTTTTAAGGCAAACTCAACTATGTCCTTATTGATAGACATTTCCATATTAAAAGGCACCTTTATTGCTTTTTTAATAAGAAGAATGTCTCTTCCTTTTATGTGGCGGCGGTCTTCCCTCAGATGCGCAACTATTGAGCTGCATCCTGCGTATTCAGAAAGCAGGGCTCCTATAGCCGGCTCAGGGTAGGAAGTGCCCCTCGCCTGCCTTAAAGTAGCTATATGGTCAATATTTACGCCAAGCCTAATTGCCGAAGCCATAGGTTGTCAGATTTTAACGCCTTTTGTTATTTCGTTGCTGACATAAAGCCATACACTTATAGCCAAAATGAGAGAAACAACTTTAAGCCAGAAATTGTAAGTTATCAGTTCTTTTATGTTTATTTTTCCTAATTTAAAAAATCTCATACTGCATCCTCATTTGCTTAACTGGCCTTTTAAAATAGTAAGAAGATCCTGCGAGGAAAGGTCTCCGGTTAACTGCCCTTTTATCGCCAGCGACACATGCCCGTTTTCCTCTGAAACTATTATAACCAAAGCATCCGTATGCTCGGAAAGGCCTATCCCTGAACGGTGCCTCATGCCAAGGGTTTTTTCCAGATTCAAACTGTCGCTGTGAGGGAAAAGGCAGCTGGCGGCAACTATTTTGCTGCCGTCAATAATAAGGCCTCCGTCATGAAGCGGAGCCAGCGGATGAAAAATATTCTGAAGCAATTCAGAAGTTAAATCCGCATTGACTAAAACGCCGCTTTCTATGTAATCGTTAAGGCCCATATCTCTTTTGATTGCAATAAGGGCGCCGATTTTCTTTCTGGAAAGCGTGGTAACCGCGGAAACTATTTCGCGCAGTATTTTTTCAAGCTCCTCCTTGCCAAGCCCCTTATAAAAGATATGGCGCTGGCCCAAACGTATAAGAGCCTCTCTTAATTCCGGTTGAAATATTACCACTATAATTATTAAATAAAACGCAAAGAAGTTGGTAAGCAGCCAGCTTAAAACAGTAAGATTTAATTTTTGAAAAACAAAATAGGCTGCTATCAATACTATAACGCCTCTTATAAGGTAAGCGCCTTTTGTCCCTTGGAGAGAAACAACTATTCTGTAAATAACAACCCAAAGTATGATAATTTCAATAATGGTCTTGGGATTTAAAAATCTTAAAAGCATAAATTAATTATTGACTATAGCTTTATAAACCTCAAGCGCTTCCTTATTCTCGCCTACATCATGGACTCTTAAAATATTTGCTCCGCGAAAACACGCAACAACCCCTGAGGCGATTGTACCACAGAGCCTTTCATCTGCGGCTTTCCCGGTAATCTTTCCTATGAAAGATTTTCTGGATAAACCCACAAAAACAGGCAGGCCGAAGATTTTAAATTTATAAAGTTCATTTATAATCTTAAGATTATCTTCCGGATTTTTTCCGAAACCTACGCCCGGGTCAATCATAATCTGCTGCGGATTTATTTTCTGTCCGTCCAGCATGGAAATTCTTTCCCTGAAAAAATCCACAATCTCTTCTGTGACTTTTTTGTATTTCGGGTTTATCTGCATTGTCTTGGGGCTTTTCTTCATATGCATAAGAATAATTCCAAGTTTATATTTCTTTATCAAGTTTACAATACCGGGTGATTTACGTCAAGCAGTAATATCGTTTATTATGTCTGCTCCTTCTTCCGCAGCCATCTTCGCAACATTTAATTTATAGGTATCTATTGAAATTAAAATGTTTTTAAATTTCTTTCTGGCGGCTTTAAGCACAGGGGCAATTCTTGCGATTTCTTCTTTTTCCGGTATGGGGCTTGAATAAGGCCTTGTTGATTCAGCGCCTATGTCAATCATTGCTGCCCCTTCTTTGGCCATCTGTTCTATTCTATTTAAAACCAGCTCCTTAAGCTTACTGCCGGTGGCTTCGTTGAGCAAGCCGTCTCCGGAGAAAGAATCCGTTGTAAGATTTATTATACCGCAGATAAGAGGCTCTTTTATCTTTATGGTTTTATCGCGGGCTTTAAGCGTAAATTCTTCTTTGGATAAATTGTTAAGATATAAAGACAGGTTTTGCGAAATTTCATTAAGGGTAAACGGCTGATTTTTTAATTTAGCGCATAGCTTATTAAGCTGCGAGATGCTTCCGAATAGTATAGTATCTGTTTTTTTGTTCTTAACCAGCGCGCTTCTTTCAATTGCGCTGTCGCTGCCCAAAGAAAGCAAGTGCTGTTTTATGATATTTGCTTCCCAGGATTTAATGCCTTCTATTTTGAAAGCGCCGTAAAGGCATTTTGAAGAAAGTATATCTATGCCTTCCTTGCTGACGCCGACAGAAGACAACAAAGCTTTTGCGGTTTTTTCTTTTTCTATGATTAAAGGTGTGATTATCATCTAAGATTTCAAAGTACGAAGATAATTACGCAGTCTCTTCTTTATCGCCGCCGGCTTCTCTCACCAGGCCGGTTATTTTTTTGACTTCTTCCCCGTCAAGGACTTCTTTTTCAAGCAGCGCGTTAGACAAAGCTTTCAGTTTATCAATATTGTGCATAATCAGCTCTTTTGCTTTTGCGTATGAGCTATCTATAACTTTTTTTACCTCTTCGTCTATTATGCGCGCTGTTTCTTCGCTGTAATTTTTTTCCTCAAGCAGGTCCCTTCCTAAAAATACAGGCCCTTCGCGTCTGCCTAAAGTTATATTGCCCAGCCTGTCTGACATGCCGAATTTCATAACCATATGCCGCGCCATCTGCGAAGCTTTTTCCAAATCATCCTGTGCTCCGGTTGTTATATCATGAAGGTTTATCTCCTCAGAAGCTCTTCCTCCAAGCGCAAACACTATACGCGCGAGTATTTCTTTTTTAAACCAATGGTGCTTATCTTCAATGGGAGGAGCAAAAGTGTATCCTCCGGCAAGGCCGCGCGGAATTATTGAAACCCTTTTCGGCGGGTCAAGCTCGGTAAGCAAAAGAGAGATCAAAGCGTGTCCTGCTTCATGGAGCGCTGTAATTTCCTTGTCTTTTTTAGACATGATATGGCTTTTCTTCTCAGGGCCTATCATAAGCCTCTCAATTGATTTTTCAAAATCAGTCTGCTCAACGCCTTCTTTATTGTGGCGCGCAGCCAGCAAAGCCGCTTCATTGCAAAGATTTGCCAAATCAGCGCCGGAAAATCCCGGGGTCTGCGCTGATATTGATTTTAAATCAACATTCGCCGCCAGTTTTACTTTTCTGGTATGGACTTTAAGCACTTCCTCTCTTCCTTTAATATCCGGAAGGTTTACAATTACGTGCCTGTCAAACCTGCCTGGACGAAGAAGCGCTGAATCTAAAACATCAGGCCTGTTTGTAGCTGCCATAACAATTATTCCTTCTTCTGTCTGGAAACCGTCCATTTCCGCCAAAAGCTGGTTTAAGGTCTGCTCTCTTTCATCGTGTCCGCCGCCTATGCCTGCAAAGCGCTGCCTGCCTACGGCATCTAT
>JAQTUC010000012.1 GCA_028710385.1 Candidatus Omnitrophota bacterium | reverse complement strand
GACGCTCTTCCGATCTAATTGATTACAGCGCGAAGAAAAGCGGCGGGGCAGGCTGGGCAGGCATATACTGGCAGTCCTCACAGAATAACTGGGGCTCCAAGGACACAGGCGTTGATTTAACAGGTTTCAACAAGCTGGTATTCAAAGCCAAGGGTAAAAACGGCGGAGAAGTTATCAGCATGGTTAAAGTCGGTGGAATCACAAAAACACCGTCAGGAGAAGCAGTTGCTTTCCCTGATTCAGCAAATGTTGAATACGGCCCGATAAGGCTCACAAAAGATTGGCAGGAATATTCAGTTAATTTGTCAGGCAAAGACCTTCATTATATCAACGGCGGCTTATGCCTGATTTTCAATGCTGACCAGGCAGGCGGAAAAGAACAAACTGTATACCTTGATGATATTTATTACACATATGATTCTGAGCTTAAAAAGGAAGAATCAAAAATGAATTTTCCTTTTTATGTCTATGCTGACGCAGGCTCATTGGATAATCATTATGTTCCGAGCGGATGGATGCCTGCAACAGCAGCAAAGGATTTGAAAGTTGACACAAACTGGAAAAATCTTCCCTTTAGCGGCGAATCATGCATACGCGTTGAATACAAAAACAACTCAGGAACCCGCTGGGCAGGAATGTATTGGCAGCAGCCGGCAAACAACTGGGGAACAGTTCCGAACGCAGGATTTAATCTGCAGGGCGCAACGAAAGTTACTTTCTGGGCACGCGGAGACAAGGGCGGAGAAGTTGTTAACGAATTCAAGGTTGGAGGAATTTCCAGCGGCGAATACATTGACTCCGACAGCGTAAGCATCGGCCCAATACAGCTTACAAAAGACTGGAAGCAGTACGAAATTGATTTACGCGGTAAAGACCTTTCCTATATTATAGGCGGTTTTTGCTGGGCGACAAACATTGACGTAAATGACCCTGAAGGAATAGTATTTTACCTGGACGAAATTAAGTACGAAAAATAAGCAATTCACTGCAGGAGGCAGCACAAACTGCCTCCTGCTTCATTATTACTTAAAACAAAAAATGAAAAAAATCTTAACCCTGTCAATTTGCCTGTGCTTAAATTTATTTTTACAATCGTCTTCATTTGCAGAGGCTTCAAAAGTTGAGATTAAAAGAACAGACGACGGGGGATACTATCTTACCGTAAACAAAAAACCATTTTTGATAAAAGGCGTAATTTACAATCCTACGCCTGTCTGCCAGGGCTACGATTACGAGTTTTTTAACGATAAAAGCAAGCCATGGCTCGTGGATGGGAAACTGATGAAAGAAGCCGGCATTAACTGCGTCAGGATATATTCAACCGGAGAGGACCTTGATAAAGTAAAAGTTTTTATAAACGATATGTATACAAGATTCGGGATTTACACCATAGTCAGCGACTGGCTCGGGCTCTGGTCGTACCCCGGAGTAAATTACGCAGACTCCCAATTCCAAAAAAATACAAAAGCGCGCCTTTTAAAAATAGCCGAAGTACTTAAGGATGAGAAAGGGCTTTTAATGTGGGTGCTTGGAAACGAAAACAGTTATACTTTTTCGGGAAAAATCTGCTTCTGGACCTCTCCTGAAATAGACAAAATAAAAGACCTGAGAAAACAGATAGAACAGCGGGCAAACATTTACTATTCCTTTGTGGATGATGTTGCCGCTGACATAAAGAAAATTGACCCAAATCATCCTGTTGCCCTGGGAAACGGAGAAGAAAGCTTCCTGGATATAGCGTCAAAAGTATGCAACGATATAGATGTTTTAGCCATAATATCCTACAGGGGCAAAAAATTCGGCAATTTATTTGAGCACGTAAAAAGTTACTTTGACAAACCTATTTTTATTTCCGAATTCGGAGCGGATTCTTACGACACTTACCTTAAAAAGGAAGCGCAGGAAGTTCAGGCTGATTATATAATTTCTCAATGGAAAAACTTGTTTTACTACACGGTATTTAGCAAAAACCCGCAGGGAAACTGCCTGGGCGGTACGCTTTTTGAGTGGAGCGATGAATGGTGGAAGCACAATGAGGGATACGCTCCTGACTGGTGCGTCCATAACGTTGAAGCCGGCTGGTCAAACGGCTCATATTATTTTGATATTAAAGCCGAAAACAACGGCCTCAATATGAATGAAGAATGGTTTGGACTGGTTGCGCTCTCCGACAAAAAAATAGCAGGCACATCAATTGACCAGAGAATCCCCAAAAAGTCTTATTATGCCCTTAAGGAATATCTGAAGAAAATTTCAAAAGAAACCATAAAAACGAAATAGACTCAGGCCGCCAAAAGCCCTTCCGCCTAATTTCCCTCGAAAACGTTTGACAGACAAGCAATTATTTATTAAAATTTAAAGAGGTTTGTTTTATATCTAAAGTACCTTGATTCTGTTTTTCTGAATTAAAGGAGGCCAAAGGATGAAGAAAGCTTTAGTTCTTACGGTATTTTGTTTATGCCTTTTGATGCTGCCTAAAGCCCACGCCCTTGACGGAGTAGAAGTGCTTAGCGGTTACCTTGACGCCCATCTTGACCATACGCAAAAAAATTATCAGGCTGTGCCGTTATTGGTCGGTCTTATCTTTGACATGAAACCATTAACCAGCAAAATAGGCTTAAACCCGAAAGGCAGAATTGATTTTATACTTGAGCCTTTCATAAATACTGTAATGACGCCTAACTCCAACGTAGAAGTAGGCTCTGATTTTCTTCTTCAATACGCTTTCCCGCTTACAGAAAAAATTCAGCCTTATGTAAAGGGTGGGCTTGGAGTTTTGTATATGAGCCAGCATACACTTGAGCAATCAACCCAATATAACTTTTTGCCGCAAGGCGCAGCAGGAGTGCGTTATTTCATCAAAGATAACATAGCTCTTGACCTTGAATACCGCTACAGGCACCTTTCAAACGCAGCCCTTAAGCATCCTAACAGCGGTATAGATGCGAATATGTATATGGGAGGAATTACTATATTTTTTGACAAAGGAAAAACTCCCGGCACCAGCGCAAAAGAAAATGCGAATACAAGCGCAGCCACAAACACGAAAGAAGATGCCACACAAAATACGCAAAGCCCGAATAACTGACGCTAAAGAAATATACGCGATCATTAATTCCTGGTCGCAGGAAGGAAAAGTCCTTGAGCGTTCGCTTAATTATATTTACGAAAACATCAGGGACTTCTGGATTTATGAAACTAAAAACAAAATAATCGGATCCTGCGCGCTTCACGTTGTCGGGTGGCAGGATTTAGGTGAGGTAAAATCGCTGGTTGTTTTGAAAAATTTTCAGGATAAGGGCATAGGAACAAAATTAGTTTCGCAGTGTATTAAAGAAGCTAAAAGCATGGGCATAAAAAGCGTGTTTGCCTTAACGTTTGTTCCTCAGTTTTTTAAAAAGCTTGGCTTTCGCGAAATAGACAGAAAAAATCTTCCACATAAAATCTGGAGCGATTGCGTAGATTGCATCTATTTTCCAGACTGCCAAGAAAAAGCTGTAATTCTGCATTTAAAATAATAATCGGTTCCAATGGTTAGAGTTAATACGGTGATTTTAAATCTCTGTAGGCACCATAATCATTGCAATCACCTAAGAAAGGAGAGCTAATATGTTTCTTGTTGATTATCCAATGACTGAAGAACAAAAAATGTTAAGGGAGCTTGTCCGCCAGATTGCGGAAGAAAAAATAAGGCCTGTTTCGCGCGAGCTTGACGAAAAAGAGCAATTCCCCACAGAAGCGATAAAAGCTCTGGGCCAGGCGGATTTGTTCAGGCTTTGCATACCGGAAGCTTACGGCGGCATGGGCCCGGGGCTTTTAAATCTTTGCATAGCAACTGAGGAGATTTCCCGCGTTGACGGAGGAATCGCAACCTGCTACGCGGCGTCATTCCTTGGAATGTTTCCCATACTCTTGCACGGCACAGAAGAACAGAAAAAGAAATATCTTCCCGATATAGCCAGCGGAAAAAAGCTTACCGCATTTGCGCTTACAGAACCCGGAGCCGGCTCTGATGCATCAGCCGTATCAACTACAGCAAAAAAAGAAGGCGACTATTACATACTTAACGGAACAAAGCATTTCATAACAAACGGCGGCGACGCTGACATTTATACGGTAATTGCGGTAACCGACAAAACAAAAGGCGCGCGCGGAGTTTCAGCTTTTATAGTTGAAAAAGGTACTGCCGGTTTTACTTTCGGAAAAAAAGAGGAAAAGCTTGGCATACGCTCATCTTCTACCAGAGAACTTATCTTTACTGACGTAAAAGTCCATAAAGACAATCTTTTAGGGCAAAAAGAAGGCATAGGTTTTATAGCGACGATGAAAACTTTTGACAATTCAAGGCCCGGCGTTGCGGCACAAGCTGTAGGTATTGCGCAGGGAGCGCTTGAGCTCGCCACAGAATACGCTCATAAGAGGGTGCAATTCGGAAAACCCATAAGCTCATTCCAGGGCATACAATGGATGCTCGCTGATATGGCAGCTAAGGTTGAGGCGGCAAGAAGCCTTGTATATGCAACAGCAGGAATGGTTGACAGGGGGCTTAAGGATGTAGGAACGGCGTCTGCCGCGGCAAAACTTTTTGCCTCAGAAGTGGCAATGCAGGTTACAACCGACGCCGTTCAGATATTCGGCGGATACGGCTATATGCGCGACTATCCGGTTGAAAAATTTATGCGCGACGCAAAAATCACCCAGATTTACGAAGGAACAAATCAAATACAAAAAAATATTATTGCTCTCGCGCTTATTAAGAAATACGGAAAATAAACCGGTAACGGCTAGGGTAACGCAGCCCGTATCGGTTACGCCTGTCGGCAACGTTTTAAAAAAGACGCAAAACGTAACCGCAAAACGAAACGGGCATCGTAGCCGTAGTTTTAACCGTAAGTTTTATCACTTTACGGGAGGTTTTGCGCAGTGAAGAATATTTACCTTGTCGGTTTTATGGGGACAGGGAAAACTACTGCCGGTAAGATACTCGCCGACAGGCTCAAGCGAAAATTCATTGAAATGGATGAGGTAATAGAGAAAGAAGAAAAAAAATCTATACCTGAAATTTTCGCAAAAAAAGGTGAGCAGCATTTTAGAACCCTTGAAAACAATCTTCTTAAAAAAATATCCAAAGAAACCGATCTTGTTGTAAGCTGCGGCGGAGGGCTGATCTGCAATCAGGAAAATTTAAAGATACTTAAAGAAAGCGGAGTGGTTTTTAATTTGACGGCAAAACCAAAGGAAATTTACGAAAGAACAAAAAAATACACCAATAGGCCGCTTTTAAACGTTAATAATCCTGAAGAAAAAATAGAAGAACTCGTAAAGAAAAGAAATCCGTACTACAGCAAAGCGCACCATACGATAGACACGAGCGCTATAAGCGCCTTGGAAGTTGCTGAAAAAATAATCGGCTTACTTAATGGCTAAAAAAAGTACGATTTTTTTAAATCTTTTAACTCTCAGCCCAAAAAAGATTGAATCTATCGTAAGCACTCTTTCCGATTGCGAGGATATATTTAATCTCACACAAAAAGCTTTATCGCAAATCCCACTGCTGGAACAAAAAGACGCGCAATCAATCACAGACTTAAGAAACAGCGGATTGCTGGAAAAAGAATTAGAAAGCATAGCCAGAGAGAACATAGAAGTTATAGATATCTTTGATAAAGATTATCCTTCGCTCTTAAAAGAGATAGCGCATCCGCCGCTCGTTCTTTATGTAAAAGGCGACAAAAAACTTTTAAACGAGCACCTATTTGCCATAGTGGGAAGCAGAATACCGACTGTTTACGGGCTGCTGAGCGCAAAAGAATTCGCAACAAAACTTGCATCCCTCGGCCTTGTAATAGTTTCCGGGCTTGCGAGAGGAATAGACTCGGCTGCGCATAAAGGAGCCCTTTTAAAAGGCAAAACAATCGCAGTTTTAGGCAGCGGGTTTATGAATATCTACCCCGGGGAAAACGCCGGATTGGCAAAAGACATAGCGCGTAACGGGGCCATTGTCTCAGAGTTTCCGCTTTACGAGGTGCCTCGTAAAGAAAATTTTCCGCGCAGGAACAGAATTGTAAGCGGGCTGTCCCTGGGAGTGCTTGTGGTTGAAGCTGCTGAAAAAAGCGGAGCGCTTATCACGGCGCATCTTTCCCTTGAACAAAACAGGGAAGTATTCGCCATACCAGGGAAAATAGATTCACCGTTAAGCCGCGGCTCGCACAATCTGATAAAAGAGGGCGCTAAGCTCGTAGATTCCGTGGATGATATACTGGAAGAGCTTGGCATAGAAATCAAAAACAACGAAAACGGAAGCAGCGCAGCAAACTTAAACAAAGACGAGGCAGCTGTTTTTGAAATAATAGGCAGCTCTGGAGCGCACCTTGAAGAAATAATATTAAAAAGCAGGATATCACAGTCCTTAATAAACAAAATAATTTTAGATTTACAGCTAAGCGGGGTAATTTCGGAAATTAAACCATCTTTCTTCGCACGGACAAAACTATGAGCAAATACCTTGTAATAGTGGAATCGCCCACGAAAGCCAAAACAATTCACGCTATTTTGGGTTCTGACTACGAGATCACATCTTCAATGGGCCACGTTGTTGATCTGCCCCCAAAGAGGATTTCCGTAGATGTGGAAAATAATTTTCTTCCGCACTATAAAGTTCTTCCCGGCAAAGAGAAAATAATAAAACAACTTAAAAAAAGCGCAAAAGGAAAAGAAATAATATATATAGCAACAGACCCTGACAGGGAAGGAGAGGCTATCGGCTGGCACATACAGGAAAAACTGTCAAAGGAAGCTGAGAAATTCTGCAGAATAACTTTTCATGAAATTACGGAAGAAGCGCTTAAGGAAGCGTTTCTGCATCCTTCAACCCTTGATTTAAATAAAGTAAATTCGCAGATAGCGCGCCGCGTGCTTGACAGGGTCGTGGGTTATAAT
Source organism: Candidatus Omnitrophota bacterium (assembly GCA_028710385.1). Classification (GTDB taxonomy): domain Bacteria; phylum Omnitrophota; class Gorgyraeia; order Duberdicusellales; family 4484-171; genus JAJYOP01. The sequence continues at coordinate 10,616 of JAQTUC010000012.1, read as the reverse complement.
CTCTCTCCGCTTTTATGGAAAAAGATAGTGCGCGGGCTTTCAGCGGGCCGCGTCCAGTCAGTTGCTCTTAAATTCATAGTAGACAGGGAAAAGGGAATAAATGCATTCATTCCGAAAACCACCTACACTATTGAAGCGGTTTTTAAAATAAATAGCGAAACTTTTACGGCAAAACTTGAAAAATATAAAGGCAAAAAAGCGATATTTGAAACGAAAGAAGAAGCGCTAAAATGCATAGAAGAAATAAAAAATGAGCAATTTAGCGTTAGGGAAATTATAAAGAAACAGTCAAAACGTAATCCACCGCCGCCGTTCACCACGTCACTCTTACAGCAAGACGCCTTTAATAAGCTGCGATTTTCATCGCAGAGAACAATGATTGTCGCGCAAAAATTATACGAAGGTATCCAGGTTAAAGACGCCATGGTCGGACTTATCACATATATGCGCACCGACTCATTTGCCATAAGCGACAGGGCAAAGGAAGAAGCGAAAGAATTTATAATAAAAGAATTCGGCAATGATTACGCAGCGAAAAAAGAGTATAAACACAAAGCAAAAAAATTAGCGCAGCTGGCACACGAGGCGATAAGGCCAACCAGCATACTCAGGAAAGCTCAGGATGTTGCTTCATATTTGTCCGAGGAAGAGATAAGACTCTACGACCTCATATGGAGGAGATTCTCCGCCTCCCAAATGAGCGAAGCAGTATCAGAAAGCACAAAAGCAATAATAGCCTCCGGCTTATGCGAATTTATAGCTGAAGGAAAAAGAATAGTTTTTGACGGCTTTTTACGCGTATTCGGCACGGAAGAAGAGATAAAGCTTCCGCCCTTAGCCCCTAAACAGGCCGTAATGCTTGAGAAATGCGAAACCTCTGAACATACAACCAAGCCGCCTGCTCGTTTTAATGACGCCTCGCTTGTAAAAATACTTGAAGAAAAAGGCATAGGCAGGCCTTCAACGTATGCACCAATAATTTACACTCTTCTTAAGCGTAATTACATAAAAAGAGAAAGGAATTCGCTCATGCCCACTGATTTGGGAATAAAAGTCAGCGAATTGCTTGGAAAATATTTTTCTGAAATAATAAACGAGGATTTTACCGCGCTCATGGAGGAAGAGCTGGATGAAGTTGAAGAAGGAAAAATAGAGTGGCAAAAAATACTTAGGGATTTCTACCCGTCATTTAAAGAAAAAATAGACAAAGCAAACAGCGTAATCACCAAAGAAGTTGAACTCTCCGGAAAAAATTGCCCTAAGTGTAACAGCCCGCTTGTTATAAAATGGTCAAGGCGCGGCAGATTTTTAAGCTGCTCCAAATTCCCTGAGTGCCGTTACGCCGAAAGCATAACAACAGAAGTTTCCTGCCCGCTTTGCAAGGAAGGCAAGCTGATTGAGCGCAGAAATAAACGCGGCCAGAATTTTTACGGCTGCTCCAAATTCCCGGCTTGCCGTTACACATCAAGGCGGCTGCCGGATACTTCCGAAGATACGAAGGAAGCAGGACAAAAAGAAAACGCAGCTGATTCCGATTCAGACAGCTCTTCCGATACGATTGAATAGATCCCGTTAGAAAAAATTTCTAACTTAACTCATACGAAATATCAACCTATGCATCTATAAAATCTATGTTAAGCATACTGTAAATCATAAAATTTTCTAACGGGATAAACAAAATAGATGGTTCCTTTTTCTTATTATATAGATAAATTTCTTAATTATCTGGCTATAGAAAAAAACTATTCCAGCCATACCATAACGAATTATCAGATTGATCTTAAGGAATTTGGGGATTTTCTTGCGGCAAATACCCCTAAAGATATAAAAGAAATAGATTATTTTGTTTTAAGAAAGTTCCTGTCCCTGCTTGCTGAAAAAAACCTTAACAAACGCTCGGTGTCCCGGAAAATATCAACGCTAAAAAGCTTTTTCAAATTCATGGTAAGGGAAGAGGCTATAAAAAATAATCCTGCCGACTCCCTGATTTATCCAAGGCTTGATAAGAATCTTCCGGTGTTTCTAACGGAAGAACAGGTTGTAAAAGTGCTTAATCTGCCAAAAGGCGATACTTTGCTCAGCCTAAGAGACAAATCAATACTAGAAGTCCTTTATTCTACCGGGGCAAGAGTTTCTGAGCTGGCTAACCTTAAAATAGACAATGTTGACCTTATAAGCGCTATAATAAAGGTAATGGGGAAAGGAAGAAAAGAAAGGCTGCTTCCGCTTGGGGAACCTGCAATTCTAAGCCTTAAAAAATACCTTGATGCCCGGATAGATAAAAATCCGTCGCTTTTCATAAATAAAAATAACGGCACGCTTACTGACAGAGGAATAAGGCTTATCGTAGATAAATATATGCGCCAGGCAGCGATGAACTTAAAAGTTTCCCCTCACACGTTCAGGCATTCCTTCGCCACGCATTTGTTAAACAGGGGAGCTGATTTAAGGAGCGTTCAGGAATTATTGGGGCACTCAAGCATCTCAACAACCCAAGTGTATACTCACTTGACCATAGACACTCTTAAAAAGGTTTACGATAAAGCCCATCCAAGGGCATAAAATTATGGGATATTTATTTTTTATAATTTACGACATTTTTTTTATTCTGGGGCTTTTTCTTTACCTTCCTTTTTATATAAAAAAGAAAAAAATCAACCTGGCTGCGCTTAAACAAAAATTTGGTTTTCTGGATAAAACAGGCTTAAACTCAGGCAAGACGATATGGATACATGTTGTGAGTGTTGGCGAATTAAACCTGATAGAAAAATTAGCGAAAAGGCTGCATGAACTGTTCAACTATGAAATAATAATAACAACCACAACTCTTAGCGCAAATAAACTGGCTAGAAAAAAGTACTCAGGCTTTGCGAAAATATTTTTCTTCCCCTACGATATATCTTTTGTCATAGAGAAAGTAATTTCACAGTTTAAGCCAAAAATACTTATAGTGGCTGAAACAGAGTTGTGGCCCAATTTGTTTTACCGCCTTAAAAAGAAAAATATACCTATAGTAATTGTAAACGCCAGAATATCGGATAAAGCGTTTTGCCGTTATAAACTGATACGTTCGTTTATGCGTAAAATATTGTTAAAATGCAATTATATAGGCGCGCAGGATAAAGCATACAGGGACAGATTTCTTTATCTTGGCGCAAAAGGAGAAACAACAATAGTAAGCGGAAATATGAAATTTGAAAGCCTAGATATCAATGAAGAGCAGCTGCGGAACCTACGCAATAAATACCTCAAACTGGTTAAAAAAGAAAATTCATGCCTTATTGTAGCTGGCAGCACCCATAATCCTGAAGAAGAAATACTGGTTGCCGCGTATAAGCAGCTAAGAGAAGCGGGAAAGAATGTTTCGCTCGTTATTGCGCCAAGGCACCCGGAAAGAATACCGGCGATTGAAAAAACTGTTAAATCTTACGGATTTAAACCGCTACGATTAAGTAAACCCGGGGAAGAAGGCACGGAAGTAAATAATATATTCCTTCTTGATACCATGGGCGAATTATTGTATTTTTACAGTTTTTCTGATATCTCTTTTGTTGGAGGAAGCCTGACTGACTATGGCGGGCACAATATACTTGAGCCGATATTCTTTCTGAAGCCGACACTATTCGGGCCGTATATGGCTAATTTTAATGATATAAAAGAAACAATACTGGAAAATAAAGCAGGAGTACAAATAAAAAATAAGGAAGAGCTAAAGGAAAAACTACTTGAACTAATAGCCAGCGGCTCCCTGCGCAAAGAAATTTCCCTGCGCTGCGCAAGCGTATTTGAAAAAGAGCGCAGGAGCCTTGATGAAAACTTAAAAATAATATTACAATGCGTAAGCTGAAAGAGAAGTATGTAAGTTTTCTGGAAGAAGAAAAAGACGGAGCAATCGGAAAGATTGTTTATTTTTGTCTTTTTTTGCTTTCCTTAATATACGGCAATGTTGTTACTTTAAGGAATTTTTTCTACGATAACAATATATTCCCCGCGCATAAATGCGGAATTAAAGTTATAAGCATAGGCAATCTTTCCTGGGGCGGAAGCGGCAAAACTACGCTTTCCTGCCTTCTTTATCAAAACCTTACGCCTCAGTTTAAAACTGCGGTGCTGCGCAGGGGATACGGGCTTGATGAAAAAAAATTGCTTGAAGAAAAAAACATACCGGTTTTTTCCTCAAAAAACAGAGTTAAGCTTGCCAATGAACTCTCTGATAAATTCAGCCTGCTTATCCTTGACGATGGCTTTCAATACCGTAAATTATACCGCGATATAAATATAGTGGTTATGGCTGCCAGGGAACTACGAAAAAAATTACGCCTTATCCCTGCCGGTTTTTTCAGGGAACCTCTCGCATCATTGAAACGCGCAGACATACTGGTAATAAACCACAAAAATGAGCTTGAGGATATAGACGAAACTACAACTGAACTTAAATTCAGGTTTAAGCATCTGTCAATATACACGGCAGAATATAAATTTTCTGGCATATTGGATATAAAAAATAAACAAGTAAATCCGGCGGCTGTTAGAAATAAAAAGTTAGCCGCGCTTACAGGCATAGGCTATCCGGGGGGATTTTTCAACAAGCTTAAAGAATTTGACATTAAAACATGCAAGGAGATAACCTATCCTGACCATTATGATTTAACGATTGACGATTTTAATTCTTTACAGGGAAGCCTTATTGAGGAAAATATACAGGATGTCATTATAACGGAAAAAGACAGATATCATCTGCCCGATATTAACTCAAAGATAAATTTTTACGTTTTGGGTATTGAAATGGAAATTGACAACAAACAAGAATTTTTGGACGATTTAAAAAACAGGCTCAAATAACATGTACTACCTGGCAAAATTTATACAAAAAATCCTGGAAAAGCTTCCGTTGCCTTTATGCCTTGAGCTGGGAAATATGGTGGGATTTTTTCTCGGCTTAAACAGAAAGAAATGGGAAATTTCTTTCAAAAACATAAAATCCGTATTTGAGCAAAAAACCAACAAGCAAATAAGAAAAATAGTTAAGCAATCCTTCCGCAATTTCGGGATAAGCCTTATAGAAAGCCTGATAGCTGCAAGGCTCTATAAACGCATTGAACTTAGAGGAAGAGAAAACATCGGCGCTGACGGAGGCATTCTTGTTGCCATACACGAAGGCAGCTGGGAACTCTATAACTTTTTTATCGCCAAGGAACTTAAGTATATGATGTTTGCGAGAGAGCAGAAAAAGAAAAACTTTGATAAATTTTTAAGCGAAATGCGCGCAAATCATTCGCTGGAAGTCTGCCTGACTCTTAAAAAAGCAATCAAAGCCCTTAATGACAACTTTTTGATAGGTATGGTTATTGACCACGGAGCAGAAGATAACGCTCTAAATGTGGATTTTTTTTCGCATTCCGTGCCCACGCCAAAAGGCGCAGTGTATCTAGCCAAAAAGCTTAACAAAAAAATATATCCGTGTTTCGGCTACAGAAAAAAAGGTTTTTCGCATGTAATAGAAATAGGAAAACCCATAGATACAGCAGGCGCTGATGAATATGAACTTTTAACCAGGCTTAACAAGATATATGAAGGCCATCTTGAAAAACACCCCTCTGAGTATCTCTGGTTTTACAAAAGATTCAAGCGCAAAAAAGACATAGACATATTAATACTTAGCGACGGCAAAGCCGGGCACCTTAAACAATCGCAGGCGCTGCTTTCAATTTTTAAAGAAGAAAATCTTAAGGTGCGAAGCAAGATAATAGAGATAAAGCCCACAGGAAAAGTAAAAAGATTTATTTACGAGGCCTGCGCCTTCTTTGCGGGAAAACATTGCCTTGGCTGCGGAGGATGCCTTAATTACCTTAAAGACAGCGAAGCGGTCAAAAAGATAAAAGAAACTGCCGCAGATATCGTAATATCGGCGGGAAGCAGCGTTGCTTCGCTAAACCGGATAGTTGCTTCAACTCTTGGGGCAAAATCCGTTGTGATTTTAAGGCCGAATACACCGCTTAGGAAATTTGATTTAAGCGTCATACCTTCTCATGACCGCATAAGCGCAAAAGATTCAGTTATAATAAAAGGGGCGCTTTCTTATCCTGAAAACGTGAAAGAAAAAACCGAAAACTGTAAAAATTTCTTTAAGCTTGGCTCAAGCAAAAAAGTTTCATTCTTCTGCGGAGGATACCTTTCGGATAAAGACGCATATATAGAAAGCCTGAAATTATTTTTAAAAAACTTAAAAAAATTCGTTTCCGCAAATAATTTTAAACTTTTGATAAGCACATCACGCAGAACGCAGAAAGAGGTGGAAGAATTAATTGAGAAAGAATTCAGCGGTTTTAAAAACCTGGAAACGCTGGTAATTGCCGGCAGAGAAAACCACGAGTTTGTTTTCGAAGGCTTCGTTAATCTCTCCCAAATCGTATTCGTGAGCAGCGAAAGCATTTCCATGATTTCCGAAGTATTGGCGCTTAAAAGGCCTTGCGTATGTGTGCTCCTTGAAAAATATATTGATAAGCACAAGGTTTTTCTCCAATCGCTGGAAAAAGATGTTAATTTTATAAATAACCCCTATAATATAGAAGAAATAAAACCATCGGTTTCTTCAGTTTTTGAAGACAACAAAACAACGTTAAAACAGGCAATCAGAAGACTATTCTGATTTAATTTTATTCAGGAGGATTTAATGCGGATAATGCAGATTGTGCCGCGTATGGAAATAGGCGGCCTTGAGCGCGGAGTAATAGATTTAACTGTTTATTTTAAAAACAGGAAAGACGCTGGTGCCGATATCCAAAATATCGTCGTAAGCGGAGGCGGCCGCCTTATACAGGAACTTGATAAAGAAGGCGTCACTCATCATGAACTGCCCGTATACAAGAAATCGCTTTTTTCTCTTTTTCTTATCCCGAAACTTAGAAAAATAATAGACAAAGAAAAAATAGATATCATCCATGCCCGCTCAAGAGTTCCCGGATGGCTTGCTTTTTTTGCTTCACGGGGAAAAAATGCCTGTTACATTACAACAATCCACGGTATTTACAAAAGCAAAAAGTCCAGCGAGGTAATGGGCTGGGGTAAATTTGTAATTTGCCCCTCCAGAGCCGTTGCCCGGCACATGAAAGAAAATTTCTTTGTTCCCGAAGAAAAAATCGTTATAGTAAACCGTTGGGTTAACCTGAACAAGTTTAAATTCATTGAACCGGCCAGAAGAAAAAACAGCAATACGATTGTAAGCGTGGGCCGGATATCTCCCTCTAAAGGCTATGAATACCTTATTGAAGGTTTTAAAAAGGTTGTCCGTCAGAACCCGTACTTAAAACTTAAAATAGTAGGCGCTCCGGATAAAACAAAAATGGAATATTATCAGCACTTAAAAACACTGGTTAACCGTTTCTCCTTAAATCATAATGTTGAGTTTCCTGGTTTCAGGCCGGATGTTGAAAATGTCCTTGGCGATGCAAAAATCGCGATATCGCCTTCGGTAATAGACGAAGCCTTTCCCAGGGCAGTGCTTGAAGCCTGCGCCTGCGGTATACCTATAGTTGCCACCGAAGTTGGAGGAGTGTCGGAAATAATTGAAAACGGCGTAAACGGAATAATGGTTGAGCCTAAAAACAGCGATGCAATCGCAAATGCCATATTAAAACTCGCCGGAGACACAACGCTTGCCGACAGCATGGCGCAAAAGGCCAGGGAAAAGATAGAAAAACTCTATTCAATGGAAAAAGCGCTTAAAGAAACCGAACGGGTTTACAGAAGGGCCCTTAGCCTTAAACGTATCCTTGTGGTAAAAATTTCTTCGCTCGGAGATATTATTCTTTCAATCCCGTCGTTAAAAGCGCTAAAAGAAAGTTTTCCCGAAGGAAAAATCAGTATTCTTGTTCTTAAAAAATATGCGCCGGTTCTTTACGGGTGCCCCTATGTGGATGAGATAATAACACTTGAGGAAGATTATAAGCGCCTTAAAAACATTCTGGCAACTGCCAGGGATTTACGAAGACATTCATTTGATTATGTTTTGGATTTACAAAACAGCCGTGTTTCGCATTTAATTTCTTTTTTCACATTTCCCCAGTATTCATTCGGCTATAGGCGCAAATGGGGCTTCTTATTATCAAAACATATAAAATACCTGCGCAATTTAGACCCTCTTTCTTCACAGGAAAAAATCCTGGAACTTATCGGCACGCGCATAAAAGAAAAAAAATTAAATTTCTGGGATATCAAACCGGGGATTTCGGAAAAGTTTTTTGGCAACGAAGAAAACCTTATAGGAATAAATGTTTCCGCCTCAAAAAAATGGCTGACCAAAAACTGGCCTGCCGCAAATATAAAATCCCTTATTGAACTGATAAGCAAAAATATGCCCTCATACAAAGTAGTCTTGCTTGGGGATAGTGAAAGTGAGCCATTAGCGAAAACCATAGAGGCAGAAATGAACCGCTCTATAAATTTATGCGGGAAAACTGCGCTTTCCGAACTGCCTTCGGTAATAAAACGCTTAAAAGTTTTTATCACCCCGGACACTGCGACGCTTCATCTCGCCCAGGCCCTTGAGGTGCCGACTATAGGCCTTTTCGGACCTACTGACCCCAATCGCCACGCAGTCAAAGGAAAAAATCTTTATATAATATGCAAAGAAGTTTTATGTTCTTTTTGCTATAAACCCAGATGCAAACTGGACAAAGAAAATTTGTGCATGGAGAAGATATCGGCCCAGGAAGTCTTTTCCAAGATAAAAGAAATAACCTCCCCAAGAAATACCGCAACTAACAAATAAGAAATGAGGATACTGCTTATCTGCACTCATTTAAATGCCGGCGGCGTTTCCCGTTATGTTTTAACGCTTGCCAAAGGCTTAAAAGCAAATGGAAACTCTGTTTTTGTTGCATGCGCGCCTTCCGGCGATTGGCTTCATAAGCTAAAAGAGGAAGGAATAGGCCACAAAGCTATACCGATAAAAACTAAATCTATAATAAGCATTAAAATATTAACTTCATTTTTTGCTCTTATTGGCTTCTTAAAGAAAGAGAAAATTGACATTATCCACGCTAACAGCCGAGTTACCCAGCTTCTCGGTTTTCTTTTGTATAAGTTCACAGGAATTCCTTATGTAAGCAGTTTTCACGGGCTTTACCGTAAAAGCCTGGCAAGGCGTCACCTTAAATTTGAAGGATTAAGGTCCATAGCTGTAAGCAACCACGTTAAAAACCATTTAACCAAAGATTTAAACATACCGGAAAACAAAATAAGAGTTGTCTACAACGGGGTGTCAAAAAAAGAATTTGAGTGCCGTAAGAAAACGAAAATTGATTATGGTTTTACCAAAAATGATTTTGTCATAGGAATTTTGGGCAGGATATCGGAAGAAAAAGGGCATTTCCTTGCGGTTGAAATGTTTAAACTTCTTTCTTATGAATATAATAATGTTTATCTCGCAATATCCGGCAAAGGCAAGCTTGAAGAAGACCTTAAAACTTTTATCAGGCTGGCTGAGATTGAAGACAAAGTAAAGTTTTTTAACCTGGAAGGAAAAGATTTCCTTGATATCCTGGATGTATTAATAGTGCCGTCAAAAAAAGAAGGGTTCGGATATGTTATAGTGGAAGCGTTCCTGAAAGGAGTACCTGTAATTGGCTTTAATACCGGGGGAATTTCCGAAATAATAGAAAATGGAGAAAATGGGCTGCTTTTTTACAGATATGAAGGTTTTTATCTCAAGGAAGAAATAGTGCGCCTTATGTTAGATAAAGGGCTGTCTGAAAAAATAATAAAAAAAGCAAAGGAAGACGCTAAAATATTTTCAATGGAAAACATGGCGTTAAACACTGAAAAAGTGTACAAGGAAGTCCTATGAAATATAAAACCCTTAATTACCGTCAAAAATATGGCGGAAAAAAAGCAAAAGCTTTCTGCCCCAGGATAATTGCCGGGTTGTTGCTGGTTATTATATTTTTGTTCTATGCTTATCTTTACTCACATCACACAACCCCGATATTAATGTATCATTCATTCGATTCTTCCAGGACAAATGAGTACGCCGCTGTAACGCCAGACAATTTTTACAAACAAATGAGATTTATAAAGGAAAATAAGTACAAAGTCATGAGCCTGGATGATTACTGCAGATTGCTTAAGAACAAAAAACCAATACCCAGAAATTCCGTGGTATTAACCATAGACGACGGATACAAAGATAATCTGGAAGCTGTGAAAATATTAAAAAACTTTGATTTTCCTGCTACGCTTTTCCTAACTGTTAATCGTATCGGCAAGCCTGACTTTTTGTCAGAAACTGACATAAAGTCAATCATTAAAGAAACAAAAATAAAAATAGGCTCGCACACCATGACTCATCCTGATCTCTGGAAATTGCAGGACGCCCAGCTTAAAGATGAAATCCTTGGCTCCAGATATTCCCTTGAGCGCCGGTTTAAGGCTAAAATTGACACGTTATCCTATCCGGGCGGCGGCTATGATGGAAGAGCCGTTAAGGAAGTTGAAAATGCCGGCTACCTTTGCGCCTGCACAACAAACAGAGGCGTTTCCAAAAAGATTAATTTGTTTTCCCTGCGCAGGATAAAAGCGACAAACAACGATACCAATTTCAGCCTATGGTCAAAATT
>JAQTUC010000122.1 GCA_028710385.1 Candidatus Omnitrophota bacterium | reverse complement strand
TCCACATAAAGCGGATAGCGCTCGCTGTAAAACGGGTCTGCCGCTTTTATTGAAGTGGTATCTTCATAGACCTGCACATAGGCTTTATCTTCTTTAAGGCGCACCACTTCGCCCACTAAATGCTCATCTCCAACCTCAACCATGTCAAGCATGCGAAGCGTTGTAACGCCTTCAATCTCTACAACGGGACCGACAATCCGAAATACCTGTCCGGCAATGTTAGCCATTATAGTTTCCTCAATAAATCCATATAAATATTATCGCGCATTAAATTCAAACGCGAAGTAAACCTTGCGTCATATATCAGCCTTCCATCCAAAGACTGCACCATAAAACCTATGTCGTTAAAATTACTTTTTGTGAATTTAAGCGTAACTTCCTGGTTCATTTTATTCCTGCAGGAATCTTTCACTTTTTTTATAAAACTGTCATTGAGAAGTTTTTCATCAAGCGGAGAGTAAAAAACCTCAAGATTAGCCGTATCAACAACATCTGTTGCTTCAACAATGGTTTTCTCAAGAAACTGGGGATAGTCTTTCTGGTTTCTAAAGGAAACTGCCTGATTTGCCAGCTCGCTGAAAACTTCTTCTATAAAATTACTCTTCTCCCCCATAATTATGCGTTTTTTTTCAAGATTTAAAGCGGAGAAAATTCTTTCTTTGATTAAATTTATTTTCTTTTCCAATTCGGAAAGCGCGTCTTCCTTGGTTTTTTCCGCCTGATGCCTGGCATCGCTCAATATATTCTGCGCCAGAGTTTTTGCGCGGGTTAGTATTTCTTTTGTCTCGTCGTCGGTTCCTTCGTGGATTTTCCTGCGGATTTCCTCGGCGTTAGCTATATTTTCCTCTGAATAATCTTCTTTTTTCTGGCTCATAAACTTTATGCGCTTATTCCTATAATTTCCTTTAAAGATTCAGAAACACTTTTACGTTTTTTAACCGGGCCCCTTGAAGGAACCTCAACTATCAACGGAAGTTCTTTCTGATAAATAAATTCGTTAAGTTTTTCCCTTATGAAAGAAGCTGCTTTTTCGGTTATGATTATGATGCCTACGTCCTTAACCGCTAATGCAACGTTAAAAGCTTCAAGGGCTTCGGCCTTTGTTGAAATCTCCCTGGTTTCCACTCCTGAGAATTTAAAACCAAGGCTGCTTTCCTTGTCTGCTATGCAGAAAAAAATCATTTTTCAGCTTTCGACTGTCAGGTATCAGCTGCTGTCCGCCGCTTTTTAAAATAAGGCGGATCCGCTTTCGGCGGAAAAGCTGAAAACTGAAAGCCTGTATTATATTTTACCCAAAATCATAATAGCGATAATCAAACCGTAAATAGCAATACCTTCGGCAAGTCCCACATAGATAAGCGCTCTTCCTGCTATTTCAGGTTTTTCACTCATAGCGCCCACTGCGGCTGCGCCGACATAAGCGACTGCTATTCCTGCAGCAATTGCACTTAGGCCTGTTGCGAGCGCGGCTGCGAAAAATCCCCACTGAGCAACGGCAGGATTTACGTTAACTGTTTCTGCTGCCGCAAAAACAAAACTAAAACTATTTAAAACGGCGTTTACGGCTAACAAAACAAAAACCCACAACATTATTCTTTTAGCTTTCATCGGATACCTCCTTTTAATGAACATGTGATTTTTCCAAGCCCAAGCGGCGCTCGCCTCGCTTCCCGTTTCGCCGAGGCGGACGCTTGGCGAAGCGGGCAGAAAAAATCACAGTGCGAATTAACCCAGCACTTATTTTTGCAATAACATTCAATTATATATCAAAGAATTCTACCCAGCTTATTCTTTTAAATCTGTTTTAACCATATTTTCAAAAATAAGTGCTGGGTCAAATTCGGACTAATATTTTTTGCGGAATACCTTAAAAAATATTGCCCTCATTCAAAACCAATAAGTCTAACTCAAAGCCCACGCATTGTCAACGGTTTATAAACCTGTTTTCCGGATATAAAAAACTTGGAAAAAAATTCATAGTAATTTAAACGAAGCGACTGTATGCTGACAACCATTCCCTCAAGTAAAACTATAAGAATATTGCCTAAAATTATAACGAGCGCGGACAGAGGCAGGCCTCCTATGTTATGCATAAGCCGCGACAATTCAAAGATAGCCAGAAATAACCCTGCGTGCGCGAGCGAAAATGCCGCTATACGTATAAAAGAAACTGTGTTAGCAAGATAGCCCATTATTATCTCAAGGATATCCACCAGGCTTTCCATAAAAGAAACAAACACGCTCTCTTTTTCTTTTCTATGTTTAAAAATAGTTTCTATGACTGGCTTAAAAAATATAAGAATGATCCCGGCTGAAATTAAAATCAGATAAATTGAGGGCATATTCTTTTCCGCCACAAGTAATTTGCTGACATACGCGATAGCGAGCCAGTAAATTACCCCTGTAACCAATCCTGCCTTGTCAAACAAAGCTTTGATATAATCCTTATCGCGCAAAGCATTTATTATGTTTACCACAACACCGACGCTTATAATTGCTATGCCAAACATTACGCTTATTTTAAAAACTTCCATAATGTTTTCCATAGGCCTTATCCAGACGGCAGGAATTATCTGCTCAAATCCGAAAACAGTTCCGTAAAGCGCTCCGAAAATAGACGAGCTTATGCCGCAATAAACAAGGAGAGTTGAAGCCTGTTTTATCTTTACGCCTTTTGCCTTCCTTAGGAGAAATCCGCCGAGAACCAGCGCCAGGCCCTGACCCAGGTCTCCGAACATTGCTCCGAACATTATCAGAAAACTTATGGCAACGAATATCGTAGGGTCAATTGTGCCGTAACGCGGCAGGCCGTATGAATCCACGAGAAGCTCAAAAGGTTTAAATATCGCGCTGTGCTCAAGATATACCGGGATATCTTCCTTGGGGATGCCCAATTCCTCCGCCCGTTTCTTTTCTATATATGACACTCCTGCTATTTTTTTAATTTCGTTTTCCAGACTGTCCTTATCCTTGCTCAGAACCCAGCCTGAAAGTATAACAGTTTTATCTGTTACGTAAGAATACCTTTTTGCCTCTATTAAAGATTTTTTGAGGACAAGAAACGAACGTATCCTGCTTAAAACATTTTTATTCTCTTTGGCAATTTTACCTATACGATAGTCAAGTTCTTCAATGCGTTTTTTGTATCCGTCTATTTTTTCTTTAAGTTTATTTTCAACATCTTCCGAAAGCTCCTGGTCGGATTCAGGAAGCTCTATCTCCTGGAAAGCAACGTCTTTTAAAATTTTTTCAATTGCCGCCCTGTCCTTTCGCAAACCTATGTTAAGCGCCACAACTTTTTTATCCTGTACTCTGATGGGATAAAAAAGATGCGGAATTTCATTAAGGCTCCTCTCCATTACCGCCATATTTTTTTCATCAACCTTGCCCAGGTTAACCTGAAGAAAAGTGTAGTAAGCGCCGCGCTTAAGAGGAAAAACAAAATAATCCTTTATCTGGGAAAACATTGACTCAGCTGTTTTTAATTCTCCCGCAACCTCCTGGCGCTCCAGCGCGATTTTTGTCAGTTTATCGTTAAGCGGTTTGAAAATTTCATTTACGTTTTCCACGGAAAAAGTCTCAACCTCAAGCGAGGGTGGAACCGTAATGTTAAGTTTCCTTAAAATTTCCCTGAAGCTTATTTCAAGAGCCTGCAGCTCGGCATTTTCTTTTTCTATTTCAACCGAAGTAAGGTTAGCCACTTCGTCTTCTATTTTCCTGATATCAACGGGCTGAAAAATTCCAAGACTGACCAGCCGGGAGGCAACTTCCTCCAGCTTGTCCTTAAAAACAACCATGCTCACAAATTCCATTGAAGAAGAAGTAAACATATATATTTTATTAGATGCCGATTAAGCGGGATATTTCTTCACTCTTCGCTCCGAGGCTTTTAGCGTAAACCAATGAAATAAGGGTCCTGGTTTCCCTGCGCTTTAATATTAAATAGCCTATAATTGTCCCTATGGTGAAAGGAAAACCGGCAAGCGCCCTTTTAACTTCCCGTAAGAGGATTTCGTAAAGGAAATTTTCAATAAAATATATGTTTGTATCAACAAGTTCCTTTACTTTAGCATACCGGCCGAGAGCAACGCCCTCTACTATTTTTGCAAGCCCGTCAGTTGCGTAGAATTTTCTAACGCCGTCTTTGTCTATCTCCTCTCCGCCGGGAATAACCACATCCATCATTTCAGCCATACTAAGAGAATAGTATTTTC
>JAQTUC010000121.1 GCA_028710385.1 Candidatus Omnitrophota bacterium | reverse complement strand
GGCAGCGAAGTTATTACAGCAGCAAACTCCTTTGTTTCAACCGCAAGCTGTATTGCCTTAGCGGGAGCGAAGCCTGTTTTTGTGGATGTCGCAGACAACTACAATATAAACCCTTCCCTTATAGAGAAAGCGATAAACCAGCGCACCAAGGCAATACTTCCTGTGCATTTAACAGGCAGGCCTGCGGACATGGATGCTATTTTAAAAATTGCAAAAAAGCATAATCTTTTTGTGATTGAGGACTGCGCGCAGGCAGTTTGTGCGGAATATAAAAATAAACCTGTAGGCTCTTTCGGCGAGATAGGGTGTTTTAGCCTGCACCCGTTAAAAAATTTAAGCGCATGCGGAGACGGCGGCGTAGTCACGACTAACGACGAGAAGTTATATAAAAAAATACAGATTTTACGTAATAACGGTTTCAGCAGCCGCAACGACTGCGATGTATGGAGCCCTAATTCAAGGCTGGATACTATTCAGGCGGCGCTACTGATGGTTAAGCTTAAATACCTGAAAAAGTGGACGGATAAAAGAAGGGAAAACGCTTCGTTTTACTGTAAGCATTTGTCCGGTTTAACGCAAATTAAAGTTCCGATTGAGCAATCTTATGAAAAATCAGTTTATCATACTTTTGTTATACAGGCCCAAAACCGGGATGAATTAATTGAGTACCTTACGAAAAAAGGCATCGGCACAAAAATACATTACCCTATTCCCATACACCTGCAGCCGGCCGCTAAAGATTTAGGATACAGGACCGGCTCTTTACCTGTAACCGAAAAACAGGCAAGGCATATTTTAAGTTTACCGATTTATCCCGAGCTTGGCAAAAAAGAGCTTAAATATATCGTAGATTGTATTTGTAATTTTTATCAACAATAAGGAGGATTCAGAATGAAAGTTCCCTATTCATATCTGGGCAGGCAGTTTAAAAATATCAACCCTTATCTTAAAGACGTAGCCAGGCTTGTTAAGAGCGGAGATTTTACCTTAGGAAAAGATGTGGCAAAGTTTGAAGAAAATTTTGCAAAGCTTTGCAAAATCCCTTACGCTATTGGAGTAAGTTCAGGAACAGATGCTCTCATACTTTCTCTTGAAATTTTAGGCGTGGGCTATGGGGATGAGGTTATTACATCGCCGAATACTTTTATAGCAACAGTCGGCGCAATTGCGATGTGCGGAGCAAGGCCTGTTTTTGTTGACAACAACGAAGAATACACAATTGATGTAGAAAAAATAGAAAAAGCAATTACGCCGAAAACAAAGGTGATACTGCCGGTCCATCTTTCAGGCTGCCCGGCTGATATGCCAAGAATTATGGAAATTGCAAAAAAGCATAATTTACTTGTGGTTGAAGACGCAGCGCAATCTATACTTGCGGCAATTGACGGAAAGCATGTAGGTTCGTGGGGAGAAACCGCGTGTTTTAGCATGCACCCCCTTAAGAATTTAAATGTCTGGGGGGATGCAGGAATAATTGTTACCCGCTCAAAAGACCTGTGCGAGAGATTAAAACTTTTTCGTAACCACGGTCTTGCAACGCGCGATGAAATTGAAATATTCGGCCATAACAGCAGGCTTGATTCTTTGCAGGCAGTTATAGCCAACCGTCTGGTTAAAGACGTTACGTCTATCACGGAAAAACGTATCGCAAACGCAAGGAGATTTGACGAAGCCTTTAAGAGCCTAAAAGGCTATATCACAATTCCTCCGCGAAGGCCCAACGTAAAACAGGTTTATCATACTTATGTTATTCAGGCAAAGAATAGAGACGCACTATACGCTTATATGCTTAAGAAGGGCGTTGAAGTGAAAATTCATTACCCGATACCTTTGCATTTACAGAAAGCAGCAAGCAATCTGGGTTATAAAAAGGGAGATTTTCCTGTATGTGAAAGGCATTGCAGCACAATTATTACGTTGCCGGTGCATCAGCATTTAACCGTAAAAGAAATGGACTATATGATTAAGTGTGTGCGCGAATTTTATTTAGGCTAAAAAAATATGGCTAAGAAATTTTCGTTAAAAGAAAAGGCTGATTATATAAGAGAAAACGTTTTAGATATTTCTGTGCGTAATAAAGCAGGCCACATTGCGCCTTCTTTATCCTGCGTTGATATTCTCACCGCTCTTTATTATAAGGTGATGGATTATCAGGAAAAAAATCCGGTATGGCCTGGCCGCGACAGGCTGGTTTTTTCCAAAGCGCACGGTTGTTATGCTCTATACGCTATTTTAGCCGACAAAGGTATCCTTCCTAAAAAAGAATGGGAAAGCTTTTATACACAGGAAAGTTCTCTGCTCGGCTGTATGGAGCGCAGAACCGAATACGGCCTTGAAGCAGGCTGCGGCTCTCTGGGCCACGGCATACCCATAGCAGTCGGAATTGCTTTTGGGGCAAAGCTTAAAGGAGAAAAATACCATACTTTCTGCGTTGTGGGAGACGGCGAGCTGCAGGAAGGCTCTGCCTGGGAAGCGATACAGTTTGCGGTAAAACACGAGGTAGGCAATCTTACGATTGTAATTGATGCTAACCGGCTTCAGGCAATGGATTTTATAGTAAATGTCCTTGATAAAGAAACCAAAGATATAATAGGAAGGCTTAAAGGTTTCGGGCTTTCGCCTGTTATAACATGCGGCCATAACGTTGATGCTTTAGCTAGAAACTTAGAGAAAGCAAAAAAAGGTAAAAATAAAAAGCCGAATGTAATTATTGCGGAAACAGTAAAAGGTTTTGGCTTAAAGTGTATGGAAAACATCCCAAAGTTTCATTTCCGCATACCGACAGAGGAGGAAATGAGGATGGGGAAGAGTTATGCGGTTAATTCAAACATCAAAAATAAAATATCAAAATGACAATGCAAAATTTAAAAATAGAGAAAGAAAAGTTTAAGAGCGAATTCGGTAGTAGGGTTAAGGTCTTTATTGTAAATATAATACAATTTATAGATTCTTTGCCGCAAGATAGAACCTGCAAAATTATTGCCGACCAATTATTGCGCAGCGGAACCAGTATAGGAGCTAATTATTTTGAGGCTCGCGCAGCCTCATCAAGAAATGACTTTATAAACTTTTTCCAATATGCTTTGAAATCTGCCAATGAATCAAAATTTTGGTTAGAAATAATAATAGATTCAAATAAGTGTAACGCTGAAAAAGCTAATGTTTTATTGAAAGAATGTCTTGAGATATCTAATATACTGGCTTCAAGCGTTTTGACTTTAAAGGGTAGAAAATAGTTTTGCATTTTTATCTGTCATTTTGATTTTTGAACTTTGATTTTTGATTTAAAATGATGAACAACTATAGAAAAGATATCGTCAACAGCCTGGTTCCTTATTTTCGCAAAGACCCACGCTATTATTTACTGGTTTGTGATATGGGGTTTGGTGTGATTGACAGGTTAAGAGAGGAATTCCCCAAAAGAATAATTAATTGCGGAATAATGGAACAGGGTACCGTTGGCATTGCCAGCGGAATGAGCATGAGCGGGCTTGTGCCGATAGTTTATTCAATAGTAAATTTTCTTGCTTTCCGCGCGCTTGAGCAGGTAAGAAACGATGTAATATTACAGAAGCTTAACGTAAAATTTATCGCAACCGGGGTAAATGATTATTTTAAATTTTTAGGGCCTTCGCATTGCTGCGCTCAAGATGATATCAAGGCAATGGAGCTGGTTAAAATGAAAGTTTACGACCCCTATACGGATAAGCGGCCGTTTGATAAGCTTGTTGATGAATGGATAACCGGTAAAGAGGCCGGATATATACGGGTTTAAAAATCCGAAATCCGAATATCGAAATACTAAACAAATTATAAATGAAGAAAAATTCAAATGTCAAAAATAATAAAAATGTTTCGGTCATTATAATTTTGAATTTCGAGTTTGTTTCGTGTTTCGGATTTCGTGCTTCGAATTTTAAATAATATGCAAAACAACAAAATAGATATCTCAGTAATAATGCCCGCCTTAAATGAAGAAAAAAATATTTCTCCGGCAATCGGCAATACCCTCAAAGCTTTTGATGATTTTAAAATAAATGGCGAAGTCGTTGTGATTAACGACGGCTCAACCGATAAAACAGAAGAAATAATACTGGAATTAAGTAAAAAAGATAAACGTATAAGCTTAATTAAACATACGGTCCCTCAGGGAATAGGGGCATCATTCTGGGATGGAGTAGGCAGCGCAAAAGGCGATGCAGTCGTGATGCTTCCGGGTGACAATGAAAATGACCCCTGGGAGACTTTTCGCTACGCAAGTTTGCTTAATCATGTAGACG
>JAQTUC010000011.1:15143-18184 GCA_028710385.1 Candidatus Omnitrophota bacterium | reverse complement strand
CTTATAAAGAATAAAATTCGAACCGGTGATCTTGGTGGCCCGGTTAAAATCAATGATATCCAGATTCTGAGCCAGGTCTATGTGCGATTGCGGGGTAAAGCTGAATTTTCGTTTCTCTCCCCAGCTGCGCACAACCGCGTTCTTTGTCTGACGCGCGCTCGGAGACGCTTTATATAAGGGATAAGATAGCGCAGGCGGATGCTTACAGCTTTTTCAAAATAAAGATGATGCCTCTCATAGAAGGAAGAATTCCCAATGAGCGAAAAAAGGATTAAGCGAATTCTTGAAATTATACCAGGGGTTCTCAGCTGGTCACTGATAATTTTTCTTATCGTCCTTTTCGTATTTAAGCCCTTAAGCGCCATCGTTGTTATAATAATATACCTTCTTTACTGGGTTGCCAGGCTGCTTTATTCAAGCATACTTCTGATAATGGCCCATCACCGTATGCATTCCAAGAAAAATAATGACTGGCTTTCCATGTGTAGGGGCGTAGACTCTGATTTAAAGTTAGAGAATATAGTCCACGTGGTGCTTTATACAATTTATAAGGAGCCGCAGGAGTTAATTTCCGGAAGCCTTAAATTTTTAAAAGCAACAGATTATCCTTCCGATAAAATCATAGTGGTTTTGGCAGGAGAAGAAAGATCTGCCGGCGCATATGAAAAGCTTAAAGCGATAAGCGATGAGTTCAGGAAATATTTCCTTGATATAATAATTACAATACACCCTCAAAACGTGCCCGGTGAGATACCCGCAAAGGGGGCTAACGCGACATATGCGGCAAAGCAGGTTAAAATTTACCTTGAACAAAAGGGCTATGATTCCAAAGATATAATAATTTCCTGTTTTGACGCAGACACCTGCCCGGATGAAAAATATTTCAGCTGCCTTACGTATAACTTCCTGGTTAATCCAAAAAGATACCACACAAGTTTTCAGCCGTTGCCGATATACAGCAATAATATATATACCGCGCCTGCTTTTGCGCGTGTGATTGAGACCGGTTCTACTTTCTGGCAGTATATAGAGGGAATGCGCTATGAAAAATTCATAACTTTTTCTTCCCACAGCATGAGTTTTAAAACGCTTGTTGAAGTTGATTATTGGCCGGTGGATTTAATTTCCGATGATTCGCTGATATTCTGGAAATGTTTTCTTAAATTTAAGGGGGACTATAAAACTTTTCCTCTGGATATCCCTGTTTATATGGACATAGCAGTAGGCGCAAGCTGGCTTGATACAGTAAAGGTCCAGTATAAGCAGAAAAGAAGATGGGCATGGGGGGTTGAGAATTTTATTTTTTTATCGCAGCATTTCTTAAAAGAAAAAGAAATTCCTTTCACGGTAAAATTCAGAAAGCTGTATCAGATTTTGGACGGCCACGTAAACTGGGCTACCTGGGCGATAGTAATAAGTTTTATCACACCGTTGATCTTGTTTTCAGGCAGGATTGTTTTGAAGAATTCCCTTGCCCTTTTTAATCTGTCGTATATAAACAGCGTTGTTTTTCATTCGCTTTCTTTCATCCTGCTTCTTTGTATTATAATCAGCCTTGAATTTTTGCCTCCAAGGCCAAAAAACATTTCAAGGTTTGTGTATGTCACATTTTTATTCCAGTGGCTGTTAACGCCGTTTATATCGGCAGTGCTTGGTTCTTTTCCTTCTTTGGATGCGCAAACCCGTCTTATGTTCGGCAGGTACCTTTCATTTACCCCCACTCCGAAAAGCCGGTAGGGCGAAGGAGAAAGCCTGTAAGGTGGGCTTGGGTTTACAGGAACTTTTTCTGTTCTAAAATTTTGGCGCTTGATTGCGGTTTTATATCCCGGAACTGCCTGTTGATGTATCAAAATCTATTGACAAAGAGGATTTTTTTAGTATATTCTAAATTTAAAGGAGAGTTATGATAAAAAAAATTTTTGGTAAGAAAGAGAACGCGCCTGAAAAGAAATATTCGCAACAGGATATAGACAAAATAAAAGAACGCGCTTATTTTATATGGCTCAACAAAGGAAAACCAAACGGAAGTTCTGCCTCAGACTGGATTTTAGCAGAAAAAGAATTGAAGAAAGAAGGCAAAATATAAGAGGAGGTTTTTAATGCCCAAGGCAAGAATGGTAAAATGCCCTGAGTGCGGAGACGAATTTGGATTAGAAGATTATCTTGAAATAGGGGATACTTGTTTTTGCGTCAGTTGTGACACAGAATTAAAAATAACAAAGCTTGATCCGCCGCAGGTTGAAGTGGTCCAACCTTTGGATGATGAATCTGACTTCGACGAAGAAGGCGACGAAGATATTGAGGAATTCTAAAAAGGAGGAAGCTACAATGGGCAAAAGGTTTTCATATTTTTTTATTATTTCTGTCATATTTTTTTCTGTTTTGGCGCTAGCGCAAGATGCGCAAAAATCTTCTGACGCAAAGGCGCAGGCGCAGCCGGCGGAAGTTGCTCCGGCAGGAAATGCGCAGGCCCCTGAAGCTGCAAAAACAGCAGAGCAGCCGAAAGAAGAGGTTGTTAAAGGCATAATAAAAGAAATAGCCTCTGACGGCAGTTATATTGTTATTGACAATGCGAAGGTGCTTACGACAAAAGAGTTTCTTGATGATTCTTATCTTGAAGTCGGTGATAATGTAGAGATTACAGCTGAGGTGACAACTGCGGGGCTTAAAGCAAAAAATTATAATTACATTTTTGAAGAAGAGGGGCCGTCTGCGATTTCCGAAGAGCCGCCTTCAGGAGAGTCTCAGTCGTATTAATTTTAAGAATGAATATATTTAGCCCTCTTATCTTTTAAGCGGTAAGAGGGCTATTTTTTTTGCCGGGCGGTTATGCGTAACTGGTTTAGAAAAGGATAATTGGGAGGAATATGGCCAAATACAAAAATTGTGCCGCAGATGTCTTCGGAGCAAGCAGCGAGCAGAGAAGGAGAACGGAAAGAATTGAGTCCTGCGATGAAGAGCCTGAGAGTAGCAGTGCCCAGTGTAAAACAGAAATAAGTTCAGAAGAAAATTGGCACGCATCTTATAAAAATTCAATCAAA
>JAQTUC010000011.1:0-15133 GCA_028710385.1 Candidatus Omnitrophota bacterium | reverse complement strand
TTCATATCCGCATCCCGCTTTATTACCTTTCTCTTGTAAAAGATTTAAACGATTTAAACAACCCTATACGCAGGCAGTGCATCCCTTCTATAGAAGAGATAAAAGGAGAAATACATGAAAAGATTGATCCTCTCGGCGAAGAAAAAACTTCTCCTGCACCGTCTCTTGTGCATCGTTACCCGGATAGGGTGCTTCTCATAGTTACGGGCCGGTGTTTTATGTATTGCCGGCATTGCACGAGAAAACGCCTTTGGCGAAGCCGCATCCCTGAGCCAACGCTTAAGGACATAGACCTTGCGCTAAGCTATGTCAGGCAAAACAGCCAGATAAGGGAAATAATAGTTTCAGGCGGAGACCCGCTTACTTTACCTACAGAAAAAATTGACTATATACTTTCTTCAATATCGGAATTAAAAAATGTGGAAGTGGTGCGCCTGGGCACCAGGGCTCCTGTGGTTTTCCCTCAAAGAATAGACGGGCATCTTTGCAGAGTCCTTGAAAAATATGAAAATCTCTGGATAAATACGCAATTTAACCATCCCGAAGAAATAACTTCGCAGGCTGTTTCTGCCTGCAGGGCGCTTCAGCGTTGCGGGATAGTCTTAAGCAATCAGTCGGTTCTTCTTAAGGGCGTTAATGATGATGTTAAAATAATGGTTGAGCTCTGCCAAAAGCTTCAGGCGATTAAAGTAAGGCCGTACTATTTATACCAATGCGATCCGGTTGTGGGCGCTCATCATTTCAGAACATCTGTTTTAAGAGGCATAGATATTCTGGAAAATATGCGGGGACACACAAGCGGCATGTGCATACCTACCTTTGTTGTTGATGGGGTAGATGGAAGAGGCAAAATTCCTATAGGCCCTGATTATGTGCACTCTCAGTCTCCTGAAGGGCTCACGCTTAGGAATTACAAAAACGAAACCTTCTTTTACTATAATCCAAAAGAATAAGCAAAAAATACCAGGCTGGCATAAGTGAAACGTAAACGCGTAAAAAAACTGGCAATAATTTTTAACCTGAAAAGGCCGGGCGTAAAAGATGATAGCTGCGAAGAGTACGACGAAATAGAAACTATTGATGCTTTACGCAGGGAATTAAAAGCTTTTGCGCCGGTTGTCTGCAGCATAGAGCAAAGCAGGAGCCTTGTTAGCGATATAATCAGGGCAAAACCTGATTTTGTATTTAATCTGGCCGAAGGAATAGGTGCGGGCCGCGCAAGAGAATCTCAGGTGCCCTGTATCCTTGAAAGCCTCAATATAGCGTATTCAGGTTCTGACCCTACGGCGCTTGGCGTAACTCTGGATAAGTACCTTACAAATATTTTTTTAAGATCAGCCGGCGTGCCGGTTCCCTGTGCTTTTATGATTAAAAGCAGTTCAGAAGCGTGTTTGTTAAAGAGCATTTTCAGAAAGGATAAATTATTTATAGTCAAGCCGCGTTGGGAAGGCTCCTCAAGAGGAGTATTCTTAAGCTCGGTAGTCGGTAATTTCCGCGAGCTTAAAGAACGAGTTGATATTATATTTAAAAAATATAAGCAGCCGGCACTGGTTGAGGAATTTTTGAAAAATGACGAAATAACTGTAGGCGTTTGCGGCAACGACTCTCCTTTTATGCTTGGTATGATGCGCATTAAGCCCAGATTTGAGGCCAGAACCCCTTTTTTATATTCTCAGGAAAATAAGAGAGAGTGGGAAGAAAAAATAAAATATGAGCCCCAGAGCATGATTAAAAAAAATATTAAAAAGGCCATGGAGAGTTCAGCTATAAAGGCTTTTAAGGCTTTAGAGCTGCGCGACATAGCAAGGATAGATTTCAGGCTGGATAGTTCAGGCGTTCCCAATATCATAGATGTTAATCCGCTGCCCGGGCTTTCCCCCTACTATAGCGATTTGCCGATTATCTGCAAACTTAACGGGAAAAGCTACGGTTATCTTGTAGAAACAATATTACGCGAATCTTTTAAAAGAAACGGATTTAAGGCTCCTTTGCGCAGGCGCTATAAATGAGTAAAATAAAAAAAATATTTTTTTGTTCGCTGGTTTTTTCAATTTGCGCGTCTTTTTTGTGCCTGGCAAGGACTGATTTTTCACCAGAAGACCGCGTACTCATTCTTGCTCCGCATCCAGATGACGAAATTATAGCCTTGGGCGGAATTATCCAGAAAGCGGTAAAAAGCAATTGCAAAATAAAAATAGTTTATCTTACCAGCGGAGAATATAATGAAATATCCTACTTTTTTTACAAGAAAAACCCCGCTATTTCCCGTAAAGGTTTTGTAAACATAGGCAAGGTCAGGCAGAAAGAGGCTCATGATGCAACCGCTTTTCTGGGGGTTAAAAAAGAAGACCTTGCATTCCTTGGGTATCCCGACAGATTTACCGAAACAATTCTTGCAAGCTTCTGGGATAAAAAATGGCCGGCAGCAAGCATGCTTACCCATATAGGAAGCGTTCCGTATGAGAATGCATTATCTTTTGGCGCGCCTTACATCGGAGAAAGCATTTTGGCCGACCTTAAAAAGGTGCTCGCTGAGTTTAAGCCTACTAAAATATTCGTTTCAAGCCCTTACGATACAAATCCTGACCACAGGAGCTTGTATGTATTTACCAATATCGCCCTTTTGGACCTTAGAGGCGCAGTTGGCGAACCGGATATCTTTTCTTATCTTGTTCATAAAGCAGGGTGGCCTAAGGCCAAAAAGCATCTTCCTTCTTTTGAGCTGGATGCTCCGGAGGCTTATATTGATTCTGGCATAACATGGCGTAAAATTTATCTTACCGGCGAAGAGATTGCAGACAAAAGAAAAGCACTTTCTCTGTATAAAAGCCAGCTTTCTTTTGCCAGAAACTACCTGCTTAGTTTCATCAGGAAGAATGAATTGCTCTTATTTTATCCAATAATAAATCTTAAGAATGAAGAAAAGGTAGAGGTGCCCAAGGTTTATCCTAAGGCAATCTCCGGCGTGTATTACTCAAAAGACAAAGACTTCCTGCACATAAATATTATATTGAATGATAAAGTTGCAAAGGAGTTTAAGGCTGATGTTTATCTTTTAGGTTACAAGGAAGACAAAGATTTTTCTTTCATGCCAAAGCTGTTTTTTAAAGCAAAAGATACAGTGGTTATTGCTTACGAAAAAAGGAAAAGGATACTTGCTAACGGAATAAAAGTAAACGCAAAAAACAATTCTGTGTTGATAGATGTGCCGCTCAAAATCCTGGATAATCCGGAGTATATTTTCAGCAGGATTATTGTTAAAGGAAAAATTTTGGCTATTTACGCAGGAGGGTGGCAAATACTTAAATTATGATTTTGCAACATAGGAAAAAGAGCAGGATATTGATAGCTATAGCCAAAGAAGAAAATAAAAGGACAGACATAACCGCAGTTTCTCGCTGCAAGAATTCAATAGAAAAAGTTTTTCTTAAAAAAGGCATAAAGCCGGAAACACTTTTTCTTCAGCAGAAAGACTTCAAAAATACCGAAAGTTTAAAAGCAAGAATATCAGATATAAACCCGCTTTATATCGTTAATCTGTTTGAGGGTTTCAGCAATTTTCCGCAGCAGGAAGCGGATTTCGTAAGGTTGCTGGAAGATTTAAAGATACCTTTTACCGGAAACGGCAGTTTAACGCTGCTCAACTGCCTGGATAAAATGCGGACAAAAAATATTCTTAAAAAAAATAATCTGCCTGTTGCGCCTGGTTTTTTTGTCAGGAATATGAAACAGGTAAAAACCAGGAGGGTCAATTTTCCGCTTTTTATAAAGCCATGCAGGGAAGACGGCAGTTGGGGGGTGCACAATGATTCGGTTGTGTACGACAGAAAGGAGCTGTTTTCGGTTATACAAAAACGCCTCAGATTTTTTCCGCAAGGGCTTTTGGTTGAAGAATTTTTGCCGGGAAAAGAATACAGTGCGGCGCTTATCGGTAACAGCAATTATAAGGTCATGGGCATCTCAGAAATTGATTATTCTAAATGCCATGCGCTTCAAAAGCATAAACGCAGTTCCTGTAAGAGGCATAAAGCCGTTCCATTCTTAACCTACGAGGCGAAATGGAATCATAGGGCATTGAATTACCGCTTGACCATGCCGGATTACACTCCCAAGATAAACAGAACCTTGAGGAGAAATATAATAAGTTTATCTAAAAAAGCCGCAAAAGCTCTTGGCTGCAGAGGGTATTTCAGGGTTGATTTTAGAGAGGCTTTTGGAAAGCTCTTTGTGATTGACATAAATCCCAATCCGGATATAAATAACGACAGCGGTTATCTTCGCCTCGCATATGGAAAAGGGTATACTTATGCCGAAATAATAGAAAAAATCGTTCAGTTGGCAAATTATCATTGACAAATATACCAAAATTATATATTATCAAATGAAGCCAGTATTTTTCCAAGGTATTCCGCAGGAAAAATACCAGGCTGAATTTGACCCAGCACTTATTTTTGAAAGCATGTCTTGAATAAATTTAAAAGAGTTTTGGGTATAACTCTTTGACACATAAATACAAGGGTATCACAAAAATAAGTGCTGGGTTAATTCGCACTATCATTTTTTCTTCGTCTGGAAACTCAAAAAAATGATGTGCTTATTAAAGGAGGTGCGAAATGGAAGAGCAGAATAAACCGCAGGAAGCAGAAGTAAAGAAATCCCCGGATGCAACAAAGATGATAGGCAAAATTATTCTGGGAATAGTGTTTATCCTTATAGGCCTGGTGGCGCTTATCCGCTGGTGGCCGCATCTTTGGTCGTTAATCAGGGGCTGCATCGGCTTGTTTTTTATCCTTGCCGGTGTAATTACTATAGCTATAGCTAAAGAATAGTTAATTATGAAATTATAAAGGGCAGGCATTTCAGGCCTGCCCTTTATAATTTGCAAGGAGGATTGCACTTTGAAAACAGGTCTTGCCTTAGGCGGAGGAGTGGCGCTTGGTTTTTACCACGTCGGGCTTATCAAGGCGCTTGAAAAACTTGAAATAAAAATTGATGTTATTTCCGGAACGTCTATCGGCTCGGTTATAGGCGGGCTTTACGCTCTGACCAATGATGCAGCTGAAGTTGAAAGCAGGCTTTTTGGAATACTGGATAAACATCAGAAGGAGCTCGCGCTTTTAAAAACAAGTTTTTCTCCTGCTAACGTTGAAGCTAAAACTGCATTTTTTGAAAAATGGTTTGACCTTGCGAAGGAATTCTATATCTGGAATCTGCGCATAGCAAAATCTTCTCTTGTAGATTTAAAGCCGTTTCTTAAAATCTTCAGAGGTTTGTTTGAAGACAAATCTTTTAAGGATTGTAAGATACCTTTTTATGCAACTGCAGTTAATTTGCTTAATGCCGATTCTTTGTGCGTAAACAAGGGCCCTTTATACAGAGCGGCGCTTGCTTCTTCTTCTTATCCCGGTTTTTTCCCGCCGCTTAAAATAGAAAATAAAATTTTGATAGATGGAGGAGTGCTTATGCCGGTGCCGGCTAAAATAATAAGGGATAAGGCTGATTTCATAATAGGAGTGAACCTTGAGGGTACAGGGTACAGGTTTCCGATAGTCAGGAATGCAATGGATGTAATGAACCTTGCGGATAGAATAAGATACAAAAGAATAATAGAGGACAGTTTAGCCGGCATAGATTTTCTTATTTCCCCTAACCTTGAAAAATTCTCCTGGGGAGATTTTACTATTGCAAGAGAACTTATGCAAAAAGGAGAGTCTGAGGTTTTGGCTTCAGGTAAAGAGCTAAAGGCGGCCCTTAAGGCCAACCGCTATAAAAGCTTTTTGCCTTTTAAGAAGATTTTTAATTTCCGTCTGCCCTTTAAGCATTAACAGGCCTAATCCGTCAGTAATTATCCAGAAAAGAAACCGGTAAATAACCTTATTTTTGGCTTGCCTTTTTGGTATATATGTTTTACAATACTTTCTTTTAAAACACATATAGCTTTTGGATGAATTATAAGTATTCAACCGGATTATTTTAAAAATGGAGGGCCGATATGAGAACTGCGATTCTTAGCCAGAAAAGTTATATTGCGCTGCGTGTTTGCGCGGTGTTTTCTTTTGTTATTCTTATGGTAATTTCCGCTTATGTGCGCATACCGCTTTTCTTTACGCCGGTGCCTCTTACCTTGCAGACTTTGGTACTTTACTTTAGCATTGTTTTTTTGAAAAGACAGGCGGTATTTTCTCAGGCGATTTATCTGGTTTTAGGCGCAGCCGGCCTGCCTGTTTTTACTAACGCCGGAGGAGGGCTTCTTTATTTTTTAGGCCCTACCGGAGGCTATCTTATCGGGCTTTTGACAGCGTCGTTAATTTTTCCTTTATTTACTTTTAAGAAAAATTCTTTTCTAAAAAATTTCTGTTATTTTTCCTCAGCGGCTTTTTGCGTGTATTTCTTCGGAATAATCTGGCTGGTTTCAGTGTGCAAACTTTCATTAACCAGCGCGCTTGTTGCTGGATTAATACCTTTTATTTTGGGAGAAGTGCTCAAAATTGCTTCGGTTTCGCTGGTAACTTTAAAGTTAAAAAACCGGCTTAGTTTCTGAAAGGATTTACAGCTGTTTGGCCCACATGATAACAAAGAAGCTCTTTATATTTGATTTGGACGGCACATTAGCCGATGCTTACAAGGCCATACAAAAGAGCCTTAATTTTACGCGCGATAAAATAGGGCTCTCAAGAGTGAGCTACCAGGAAGCGAAGAGGAAAGTTGGCAGGGGCGACAGAATATTCATGGAAACTTTTTTCCCTCCGGAAAAAATAAAAGAAGCCCTTCGCATATACAGAAAACATCATGAGCAGGCGCTTAAAGTCTATTCAAAGCTCCGGCCTTACGCAAAATATATTCTTCTGCGGTTAAAACGTAAAGGCAAGCTTACTGCGATTGCTTCCAACAGGCCGAGTTATTTTACCAATTTAATTCTGAGAACGCTTGGTATACGGAAATATTTTGATGCGGTTTTATGCGCGGATGAAATTGAGAGCAACAAACCAAATCCTAAGATTTTAAATGTTCTTATAAAAAGGCTCGCGGTTAAAAAAAGCGAAACAGTATTTGTGGGCGATATGGATATAGACCTTGAAACCGCAAAGCGTTCGGCTGTTGACGTTGTCTTTGTTAAGGGCGGCTCAAGCCACCTTTCGGTAGTTGGTAAATATAAGAATGCAAAAAAAATCTCTTCCTTAAAAGAGATACTTAAATTGTATAAATAATTTAGCCAAGCTTTAGAAGGAGAACATATGGATAAAGATTACATGCTCAGAGACGACGGCAGTTTCATTATAAAAAACTATAACAGCAAACATCCGTTTTCAAATTTTCTTCCAGGTGTTGCCGGAGCCTGGGGGGTGCCGATGTGGGTTTTCTATGTAAACCGCGCGCAGGGCGTTATAAGTTTCGGCGTTAAAGATAAAGACCACGCCATAACCGAATTTTTCCCGGCAAACAATGCTTATTGTTTTGCGCCCTTGGTGGGCTTTCGGACGTTTCTTAAAATAAACGATAAAATCAACTATGAGCCTTTCCGCGTGATTTCAGATTATGAGCGCAACGAAGAGATGGTCATAAAAAGTTCTTCTTTCAGCATCCGCAAGAACAATCCGGAGTTAGGTCTTAATTTGCGCATTAAATATTTTACTCTTCCGGGATCATCAGCCGGAGCCCTGGTTCGCGTTTTATCCATAAAAAATGTTTCGGATAAGGAAATAAAGCTTGAGGTGCTTGATGGCCTTCCCAAGATAGTCCCCTTTGGGTTAAACAATGTGCTGCTTAAAGATTTGGCAAGGACCATGGAAGCGTGGATGCGCGCGGAGGTCCATGGCAATCTCGCATTTTTCCGTATGGTGGTTGACCCTAAAGATTCCAGCCAGACAAAATATGTTGACGGGGCTAATTTTGAATACGCGTTTTACGAGGAAAACGGAAAGAAAGTTTCTCCTTATATAATAGTAGATCCTTCTGCTATTTTTGCCCAGGATACTTCTTATTCTGTGCCGGTTAATTTCTATGCGGATAGTTTTAAGACCCCCCTTTCCCAGATTATGGGCGGGAAAACTCCCTGCGCTTTCAACCATTTCTCCTGGCGCATTCAGCCCGGAGAAGTTAAGATTTTTTACAGTATGTTCGGCTCCTCATTTAAGTCGCAGCTTATCAAGGATTTTGTTTCCGATGTGTCCGCAGCTTTTTTAAAAGAGAAAGAGCAGGAGAACGAAGATATCGTTGAAAAAATAAAAGATGACTGTTCTTCCGTGTGCTCCTCAGGCAGGCTTAAGGAATATGTAAGATGCACCTACCTGGATAATGTTTTACGCGGAGGCTATCCCTATAAATTTACGGATAAGGACAGCTATTATATTTTTTCCCGCAAGCACGGAGACCTTGAAAGGGATTACAATAAATTTAAACTGCTTCCTTCTTATTTTAGCGAAGGCGAAGCAAATTACCGCGATATAAACCAGAACCGCAGGGTAGATCTGTTCTTTAACCCTTCCCTTGAAAAATCCAATATAGTTTATTTCCTTAATCTTATAAAAATAGACGGATACAATCCGCTTGTTGTCAAAGGCGAAAAACTTTTCTTAAAGCCGGCTGATGCGCGCAGAATATCGTCCCAATTTAAAATATCCGACAAAAAAATACTTTCTCTTATGACTGCGGGTTTTTATTTGGGAGATTTCTTCAAAACGCTTAAAGAGGAAGGCATAGTTGTTAAGGAAAGAGAGAAGCTGGCTTCTGAGCTTGTTGTCAGAGCAAAGCGGGAGCCCCAGGCTTCCCACGGAGAAGGCTATTGGATAGACCACTGGCGCTATAATCTTGATTTGATTGAAAGCTTCCTTTATTTCTATCCGGATAAACTAAAAGAGCTGTTTTCATCCAGGGAATATTATTTCTGGGATGATGAGTGGCGCGTTAAAGAGCGCAGCCGCCGGTACCACTTAAAAGACGAAAAGGTCTATCAATGGCACTCAATAGAAGAAGCGGAAGAGAAAAAAGAGACGGTTGCTTCCTGCGGAAGATTTGCCAATTTCCTGCGCGATAAAAAAGGCAACATTTATACGACAGCTCTTTTTGAGAAAATTTTAACTCTTATCCTTAATAAGGCTGCAACGCTTGACCCTGACGGTATGGGTATTGAGATGGAGGCGGATAAGCCAGGTTGGTGCGATTCTCTAAACGGCCTTCCCGCTTTATTCGGTTCTTCTATGTGCGAAACTTTTGAGCTTAAGCGCGCTTGTCTTATGCTTATTGATGCTATATCTAAGCTTGGCAAAGAAGGCCTGCGCGGTTTTAAAGCGGCGGAAGAAGTAAGCGATTTTTTAAACGGTATGGAAGCCCTTCTTGAAAAATACTGTTCAGTCCCGCAGAAAGATAAAGATATGCTTTGGTGGGATAAGTCAAACTTTCTTAAAGAAAACTTCAGGCGCCGGACCTTCCTGCATGTTAATGGCCGGCAGAAGGATTTGGATTTCCCGCGGATTGAGAAGTTTTTAAAAGCACTGATAGGGAAGTTGGAAGAAGGCATTAAAAAAGCGGTGGATAAAAATACAGGCGTATACTTTACCTATTTTCGCTACACCATAGAGAAATTCAGCGTTAAGGGAAAAGATATTAAACCAATTAAATTTAAAAGGGAAGCGCTTCCGCATTTCCTTGAAGGTTCGGTCCACGCGTTAAGGACGCAGGGAGAGAGCTCTATCTATGAGGCGCTGCGAAAAACTGATATTTTTGACAAGAGCCTTAATATGTACCGCCTTAATGCATCGCTGGAGAAAGAACCGCTTGAAATCGGAAGAAGCAGGATCTTTACTCCGGGCTGGCTTGAAAATGAGTCTATCTGGCTGCACATGGAATATAAATATCTTCTGGAAGTGCTTAAGAAAGGCCTCTATGAGGAATTCTACGCGGATTTCCATAAATGCGCAGTATGTTTCTTTGACGCGGAAAAATACGGAAGAAATATTTTAGAAAATTCTTCTTTCATAGTAAGCAGCGCCAATCCGGATAAAAATTTATGGAATAAAGGTTTTGTGGCGCGCTTAAGCGGAGCCACTGTTGAGCTTCTTAATATGTGGATTGTAATGTGTATGGGCAAAGCGCCGTTTAGCTTAAATGAAAACAAAGAGGCAGTTCTTAAGTTTTCCCCTGTGCTTAAGTCGGAACTTTTTACGAAGGCAGAAGAAAGAATAGAGTTTTGCGGCAGAACAGAGGTAATAGAAAGCAATTGTTTCGCTTTCAGGCTATTTTCAAAAACCCTGGTCGTTTATCATAACCCTGAGCGGAAAGATACATTTGACAGAAATTGCGCTGTTTGTAAAATTGTGGTTACCGAAGGCGCAAAAAAGCACGCAATAGAAGGCAGCACTATAGAACCGGCTCTTTCGCAAAAAATAAGGCAGGGCAAGATAAGCCGCATTGATATTTATCTTAAATAGCAGGATAAATAGTAAAATTTTGCTAAAAAGCTTAAAAATCATTGATTTTGTTCAATTTTTCTGCTTTTTTTTAAGAAAAATCTTGACAAGCCAGGCTTTCTCAGCTAAAAATGAAGTGAACAGTTTTAGGTTTTAATTCGTAACTGTTCATCCTGAGCGCAAGCGAAGGATCTCATTGACAAATTTATTTTCGGTTATACCATCCACGGACGGTCTTAAACTGGCAAAAAAGGAGGTGGGGAATAAAATTAAAAAGCCAAGGCTGTCGTAATCTGGATGATATAACTATAGATTGGTAATAACAAGGCAATCCCTGTTAATTTTAGGGGTAGCTACCTTGTGTGTACATATATTTAGTTTATACCAAATAGGATCAAAAGGAGGGAACTAATGAGTAAGAGACTATTAATTATGGCAGCAATACTGCTTTTAAGCGTTCCTGCATTTGCTGCTGTAGAAAACATTAAAGTCAGTGGAGACATCAATGAGCAGTTCGTCTGGAGAAATCTTTCTATGGACGGAACAGCTTATGATCAGTTGGATTCAGAAGATTATCTTTTATCTCAGGTAAGACTGAGATTCGACGCAGACCTTACAGAAAACGTTTCCGGAGTTGTAAGGATCATTGATGAAAGATTATGGGGAAACAGCAACAGCGACGCATCAGATGATTCATACTTGAACTTAGACCTTGGTTATATTGAATTGAAAGAGTTCTTGTATCAGCCTTTAACAGTTGTAGTAGGCCGCCAGAACCTTCGCTATGGAAGCGGATTAATCGTAGGCGATCCTGATACAAACATGGCAACAAGAGTCGGAAACAACGAAACACCTTTCGGCGATTTATCTTTGAAGAAATCATTTGATGCTGCAAAGCTTGTCCTTGATTTTTCTCCCTGGACAATTGATGCAGTCTATTCAAAGGTAAACTCTAACAACACAAATATCCACAACAATGTAAACCTTTGGGGCGTTAACGCCAATTATCAGTGGGGTTCACACGAAGGAGTAACAGAAGCTTATTACTTCGGCGCACAGAACAACAGAAATGGTTTTACGTATGGTAAAGTTTTTTCACAGGTTCCTGAGAATCAGGCCATTACCAATGTTGTCGGCGCAAGAACACAGTTTAATCCTATTGAAAAATTGACTTTAGGATTGGAAGGCGCTTACCAGTTCGGCGATGTTCAGGAAAATACAACCTATGATACTCCTGAAGCACGCGTTTTAAGCGCATACGCAATTGAAGCAATGGCTGAATACCGCTTTATGACAAAGTATAACCCGGTACTCGGATTAACTTATGTTTACTTAAGCGGCAACGATGACATTCCTAACGGCAGCAAATATTCAACTGGTTGGGATCCGATGTTTGAAGACCAGAGCTTGGGCGAACTCATTAATGTATTGTTCCCGAACAGCAACGTTCAGGGAGTAAGGGTTAGCGGTTCAATGATGCCAAGAGAAGACGTCACATTGGGCGTTTCTTACACTTGGGAAAAATTGGCCAACAAGCTAACAGACACAGCTGTTTATGGAACAACATATACGCCACCGCTCGGATATTATTCTGTAAATTCATATGACATCAACAACCTAGAGAGCTATCTTGGCAGCGAAATTGATGCTTTCGCAACATATGACTATACAGAAGATGTCCAGCTTAAGCTTACTGGCGCATGGTTCATACCGGGCGATTTCTTTGCCGATACGAATGATGCGTGTGCATATTCAGTAAGAGGTGGAGTCAACCTTAACTTCTAAAAGTTAAGTATTTAAGTTAATTAACCCCGTTTCGGGAAACCGAAACGGGGTTTTTATTTTATTGCCGCAATACCGCCAATCATGAAGCCTCCGGAAAATTCATTTTAATAGTGACGGGATTTACCCCGTTAGAGAAGAATGCGCTGTCTGTGCGGTTAATAAACAAAGTTCTCTAACGGGATTTACATTTGAGAAAAATTAAGTATAATTAGTATGCTTACAGGTAGAGTTAAATTAAAACAGTTCTTGTATCGGAGGTAATAAAATGGAGCAGATTCAATTACCGGAAGAGGAAATTCGCGATGGAGCGCCGTTTGCAGCTTTGTCTTATTTTTTCTTTTTATGGATTCTTACTTTTATCTGGAAAAAAGAAAACCGCTTTGCTCATTTCCACGCAAAACAGGGGATAGCTATATTTGTAGGGGAAATCGGAGTCGGAGTTTTGTCGCTTATGCCTTTTATAGGCGTTGTGTTTTATATGACCGGGCTTTTGCTTTTCCTTTTCCTTTCTTTGTACGGGATATATTACGCTTTAACCGGCAGGATGAAACGCATACCTTTTATAAGCAATGTGGCTGATAAGTTTATAGTTTAAAATTTCAGGATTTTTAAAATGAGAAATTTTATAAGAGTATGGGAAGAGGTTAATATACAGGAAATTGAGAAAACCCTTATTGTTATCGGAGAGCTGTCTGCGGAGTGTTTTTCCTGCCATAAGATAGGTATAGATTCAAAGTCCCATGTTTGCCCTGCCTGCGGGACAAATTTTAAATACGTGGGCTTTAGAAGAAGAGTTGAAGGTTCGTATCTGCACAGGATAAAAGAGGAAATGCCTTACGCGGTTTTTATTGATTTTGATGATTTCAAAAAATCAATGGGCAAGAAAGACGCAAGAAAATTGCTGGATTTATAATCTAATTGGAGGTTAACATGGGTAAAGGGAGAAAAGCCTTCGGTCCAAAAAAGAAAAAATACTGCGATCTTCACAAAAAATCACCCCGTTGCAGAAGGAAAAAGAAATAATTTTTTTAGTTTAGCCGGGCAATTCAAGCCTGAAAACCACGTCTTTTTTTCGGAGAGGTGCCGGAGCGGTTTAACGGGTACGCCTGGAGAGCGTAAGTCCCGAGAAATCGGGACCCAGGGTTCAAATCCCTGCCTCTCCGCCATTTTTTAAGCTTTGCGTTCCGTACGGAGCCTTAGCGGAGCGAAGAAACAGGCGAAATCTCGTCAAAAACAAAAGGTTTTGGCGCCCGCATGAAAAAGGACATATTGCGTCTTTGTTTTGCTCAAGGGTTAAAGATTGTGCAATTTTTTGCCTTAAAATCCTTGCCTAACTTGTAAAAATCCCGCAAATATGATAGAATTTTCAAAATATGAAAAAAGTTTTTTACTGCATCGATAAAGCTTCAAAGCGCAAAATAGGCCTTCCTTTTTCTTTCAAAAAAATAAAAAAAGTAAAAGATTTGCAGGGTAAAGGTTTGTCTGTAGTGATTTTTGACGAACATTTTGCGCATAAACACAGTCCGCCCGTAACCCAGCTTGTCAATAATGTCTGTTTTATTCATTTTCTGAAAGAGGATAAAAGCAACAGCGAAAAAGCTAAAAAATACGGATTTTTTGATTATTTCAGCGATGAGGAAAGCAAGCAGGAAATCCTTTTTAAAATAGATAAAGCGCAGTCTTACCTTGAGCAAAAAGAGCGTATCGGCAATTTGGAAAGAGAGATTATAAATAAAGATAAGAGGATAAAAGAGATAGTCCTGGTTGATTCTTTAACCGGATGCTACAACTGGCGCTATTTTTTGCACCGCACCCGCCAGGAGCTAAGCCGCGCCAGAAGGCATTTGCAAAATATAGCTTTTATTGCTATTGATATTGATTATTTCAGGCAGATAAATGAGCTTTACGGCACCTATATAGCAGATTGCGTAATAAAAGAGCTGGTGGCTTTGCTTAAGCAAATCTTAAGAAGAGAAGATGTGCTTACCCGTTGGAGAGATGATGAATTCTTTATTGTGCTTCCCTATCTTTCGCGAGAAAATGCATATCAGGTTGCCAACCGGCTTAAGGATAAAATTTCACTGCATAAATTTAAGTACAAAAAGTTCGGCATAAATATAAAAGTAAGCCTTGGCGTAGTTTCGTTTCCCGGCGATAATGTTTATAATACAAAAGATATAATAAATGCTTTGCATGAATGCTTGGCGGTAGCGAAGAAAAAAGGCGGCAACAGGGTTATTCTTTATACGCCCCGGCAGCGTGAGCAGTTTGTGAAAGAAAAGAAGGGCGCAGGTTTTGACATTTTTAAAACAAAAATAGAAAAATTAAATACTCTGCTTACGCGCGACCTCCTGGAAATGATTTATGGTTTTGCCAGGGCTATTGAGGCCAAAGATTATTATACGGGAAGGCACGTTGAATATACTTCAATGATAGCGGAGAAAATTGCCCAGGAATTGAATTTACCGCCGTCAGAGATAGAAAATATCAAGCATGCGGCAGTGCTTCATGATTTGGGTAAGGTTGGCATAAGCGAAAGAATTCTTTCAAAAAAAGGCCGCTTAAATGAGTCAGAAAAGGAAATAATAAAAGCTCATCCCTGGACCGCGGCTGAGATTTTGAGGGAAATCCATGCGCTAAGAGGCGCTATACCGGCCATTCTTTACCATCATGAGCGTTATGACGGTAAGGGGTATCCTTTAGGGCTTAAGGGAGAAGAAATTCCTCTAAGCGCAAGGATCGTGGCGCTGGCAGATGTCTATCAGGCCCTTGTTTCTGACAGGCCATATCGCAAGGCTTATAATAAAAAAATGGCTGTGGACATTATAAAAAAAGAAACCGGCGACCATTTTGATCCAAAAATTACAAAAGTATTCCTTAAGATAATTAATAAGATAAAACAATAAGGATGGTTCTTGAGCACAAGTTTTATATGGAAAAGG
>JAQTUC010000120.1 GCA_028710385.1 Candidatus Omnitrophota bacterium | reverse complement strand
AGGTTATGACTGGGATAGGGAAGTAATTTCCTGTTTACCTGAATACTATAAATGGACGCAGTGGATTTTTACAAAGCTTTACGAAAAAGGGCTTGCTTATAAGAAAAAAGCAGCGGTTAACTGGTGCCCTTCCTGCATGACGGTTCTTGCAAACGAGCAGGTTATAAACCAAGCTTGCGAGCGCTGCGATACAAAAGTTGTTGAGCGCGATTTATCGCAATGGTTTTTTAAAATAACAGAATATGCGCACCGGCTTCTTGAGGACATTTCACTTCTCACTCACTGGCCTGAGCGCGTAAAAACAATGCAGACGAACTGGATAGGCAAAAGCACAGGCGTAAATATTGATTTTAAGCTTGACGGAGAAGACAAAATTATCACCTGCTACACAACGCGCGTTGATACGGTTTTTGGCGTAACCTATATGGTGCTTGCGCCTGAGCATCCGGCGATCGCCGATTTGATTAAAAATACCCCCGATAAGCAAAAGATTCATGATTTTATAGAAAGGGTACGCGTGCAGGATAAGACTCAGCGTGCCTCAGCTTCAATTGAAAAAGAAGGAATATCAACGGGAAAATTTGTGATAAATCCTGTAAATGGAAAACGCATACCTCTTTGGATAGCCAATTATGTTTTAATGGAATACGGAACCGGCGCTGTAATGGCAGTTCCAACACATGACGAGCGTGATTTTGAATTTGCGAAAAAATATAAACTTGGTTTGGAAGTAGTTATTGATAACCCCAAAGAGCATTTAGACGCGGCAAAAATGAATACCGCTTATGTTGAAGACGGAATAATGGTTAATTCAGGAGAGTTTAACGGTTTATCCAACCGCGAGGCTATTGAAAAAATAGCTGACTGGATGGAGGCAAAAAAAATAGGCAAACGTTCAACCCATTTTAGGCTTCGTGACTGGCTTATCTCCCGCCAGCGTTACTGGGGCGCGCCAATACCGGTTATTTACTGCGATAAATGCGGAGAGGTTATTGTGCCTGAGAAAGATTTACCGGTGCTGCTTCCGGATAATGTTGCTTTTAAGCCAACCGGCCAGTCACCATTGGTTGATTGCAGCGAGTTTTTAAATACAAAATGCCCGAAATGCGGCGGGCCGGCAAAACGCGAAACTGATACCATGGACACTTTCGTTGATTCAAGCTGGTATTTTCTGCGTTATATTTCGCCGAAAGAAAAAGATAAAGCGTTTGATAAAAATTTGGTAAATAAGTGGCTTCCGGTTGACCAGTATATCGGAGGAGTTGAGCACGCAATACTTCATCTTTTATATTCAAGATTTATCGTTAAGGTTCTAAACGACTTAAAATGCATTGATTTTAAGGAGCCGTTTAAATCGCTTTTTACCCAGGGAATGATTGTCAAAAACGGCGCAAAAATGTCAAAGTCAAAAGGTAACACTGTAGCACCTGATTACATAATTGAAAAATACGGCGCTGACGTTATGAGGCTTTATATTCTTTTTATGGGCCCGCCTGAAAAAGACGCTGAATGGCAGGACGAAGGTCTTCAGGGTGCCTGGCGTTTTATCCAGAGGGCGATGCGTCTCGTTGATATGCTTAAAGAATATAGGGAAGAAAAACCAGAAGGGGAATTAAACAGCTATGAACGGGACCTGCTTCGTAAAATTCATTCAAGCATTAAAGAAGTAACTGCTGATTTGGAAGGCGATTTTCAGTTTAATACAGCAATATCCAGGGTTATGGAATTGGTTAATCAAACATACAAAAGCATAAATGAAGGAACGCTTAGAAAAGAAATATTTAAACAAGCAGTAGATACGATTTTCATTCTACTTTCTCCTTTTACCCCGCACGTAAGCGAAGAGGTTAACAGCGCTTTGGGCTTTAATGATTCAATCCTTAAAAGAAACTGGCCACAGTTTAAGGAAGAATACATAAAGACAGAAGAAGTGGAGATTGCAATTTCCGTTAATGGAAAACTGCGCGATAAATTAATTATCAATGTCAACTGGAGCAAAGAAGAAATAGAAAAGAAAGCGCTTCTTTCGGAAAAAGTAACCAGCATCCTTGCCGGAAAACCTCCCAAAAAAATCATCTACGTTGAAAAAAGAATGATTAACATAGTTTTTTGAGTAAAAGGTTTAGGCCAGAGTTAGGAATAATTCTTAACTCAACCTAAACTTTAACCTAAAACTTAACCTGTTTTCAGTATGCTTGCTCTGACGCCTACCGAACGAAAAGTTTTTGTTTTTATCGGCATTCTTATTTTCTGCGGGGCGATTTTGCGTTTTTTCAGCGTAAAAATAAATAATGCAAACGCAGTTACAAGCAATATAAGCCAGGCGTCAAAAGCCATTTTGATAAGCTTAAATACCGCAGATGCGCCTGAATTGGAAAAAATTCCAGGCGTAGGCCCTGCAATTGCAAACCGCATAATTGAATACCGCGCGGCTTACGGCCGCTTTCTTTCTCTTGATGATTTGAAAAAAGTTAAGGGGATAGGAGATAAGAAATTTAATCTGATGAAAGATCATATTGTTTTATAAACGCGCAATTAAAAAACTTTAACCAAAATTCCTGCCGTATGTTTAAAAGGATATTTTCTCCGGGCTTGTTTAATTTCTGGTTGTTTATTTCTTTTTCGCTTGGAATAATTTCCGGTTACTATTTTCCTTATTTTGCCGCGTTCATCATCCTGTTTTTGCTCTCAGTGGCCCTGGTTTTTTTCTTTTACCGCCGCCGTAAATTCCCGCTTTCGGATATTTCCGTAGCAGCCTTGTTTTTTTCTCTTGGCGCATTATGGTATTTGCCATACAGCTATCAGGATACGGATAAATTTTTAGGTGAAGAAAATATTTTTATTCTTAAGGCATCTTCCATGCCAAGAGAAACTCCCTTAAGGAACATTCTTCTCGTTGACATAAAAAACATTAACGGTGTAAATGTAACCAGGCAGGCAAGAGCCATTGATTACTCAAAGACGATGGATTATCTTAATAATTACAAAGCTAAGGCGCGCTTGTCCAGAGTAACCATCAAAGACAGGGATTTTTATACTCTTTGGGTAAAATCAAATGAGCCTGTGGAAAAAATCCCGCTGAATTTTCCTGATAAGCTTAATAAAAAAGCAGCTTTTCAGTTTCTAAAAACCTTAAAGAGCAATCTCAGCGATGAAAGCTACAGGTTTATTGCTTCGGTATTTTTGGGCAGACGCGAACTTCTAAACAGAGGAGAGAAGGACGCTTTTACAAATGCAGGAATTTCCCATCTGCTGGCTATAAGCGGTTCAAACATAGGGCTGACTGCGCTGGTGTTATTTTTTATTTTTAAATTGTTTAACATTAAATTCAGGGCGTGTCTTTTGTTTTCGGTATTTTTCCTGTTTGCTTACGCATTTATAATCGGGGCAAATCCGCCGACAGTGAGAGCGGTTATTATGTACAGCGCGTTTTCTTTAAGCTTTTTTGTAAAAAGGAAATTAAACCCGTTTAATTCCCTGGGGCTTGCAGGATTT
Source organism: Candidatus Omnitrophota bacterium (assembly GCA_028710385.1). GTDB lineage: Bacteria > Omnitrophota > Gorgyraeia > Duberdicusellales > 4484-171 > JAJYOP01. Next base: position 963 of record JAQTUC010000120.1, on the reverse strand, counting down.
TTTTGCCTGCTTATTAATCCTTCCTGGCTTTTTGACGTGGGCTTTCAGCTTTCTTTTCTGTCAATATTCTCCCTTATCCTGGGCTTTAAAATCTTTCCCATAAAACAATCCAACATTGGATTCCTGAACCAGCTGCAATATCTTTTCTTTTCCTCTTTGTACGTAACAATCCTTATTGCGCCTTTAATATCTTATTATTTTGAGAGGATATACATACTAAGCATTTTTAATAATATACTGCTTATTCCTTTTTTTACATTAATACTTATAATTAATTTTGCGCTGCTTATTTTTTCTCCGTTTAACTTAATAGCTCAGTCAATAGGCGAAGTTCTGTCCATGCTTATTCCTTTATTTTATAAACTTTCTCATTTCCTTGGCTCAATAAAATTTTCTTTTATAACCTGCCAATTTTCCCTGGGAATGGTGTTTATGTACTATGTTTTCCTTGTTGGATTGATATTTTTATTGAAATTTTATGCAAAAGCCCCAAGTTTCAAATGGTTTGACAAAATAAAGAGCTTTTGATATAGTTTTACATACCTACCCGACCATTTAAGCGTAGTTGGTAAGGATTAAATAATGACCCGTTCGACTTCGCTCAGGGTCATCCTGAGTGAGCGTTAGAGCTAACAAGACTGAGTTAAGCGAGCCGAAGGATGAGTACGCAGATTAAAAAAATCATAATTTTTTGTGTCGTAGCGATAATGCCGTTTGAGGCGTATCCTTTCTGGATCTGGTCGCCTAAAACGCAGCAATGGAAAAACCCGAAATATTCCGCCCTGGCCACGCCGTTTTTGCAGTACAAAGAAGCAGAAAAACTCTTTAATAATAAACAATATAAAGAAGCTCTTGATGAATTCAAGAAGCTTATCGTCCACTACCCTGATTCCCAGGAAGCCGCCGATGCGCAATATTATATAGGCAGGTGTTTTGAGGAGATTGGCAAGCCTTACCAGGCAT
>JAQTUC010000119.1 GCA_028710385.1 Candidatus Omnitrophota bacterium | reverse complement strand
ATATCTGGAAAGTAATTCTTTGAACTCTTCTGTATTCTTTGGCATTTTCTCTATGGTATAACCAAAAACATCCTTTATAGCTATGCACCATTTATCAACAAAGGACCAGAAAGAATGGAGACAGTCAGTTCTATTGTTTCTATCAAGCAGATGAAGAACAGTAAATAAATCCGAAGGGTTTCTTCTCATTGGTGTTCCTGTTACTGGCAGAAGATATTTTGGTCTTAACTGGTCAACATAGAAAGGTTCAAAATCAAGGCCGCTTGCTTCAATTGCTTTTCTAAGCACCTTAGCTATGGCTTTGTTTGAATTTACCGAATCTGCTCCGCCGCGCAGAATTGCGATATTTGAAGACTTAAACAAAAGCCCTGCGCAATCGCTTGTAACATTTGGCCGCGCCTCAAAAATTACAAAAATAACCCCTATAGGAGCCCTTACTTTCTTAAGTTTAAGGCCGTTGGGCCGCTGATATTGCTCAATAATTTTTCCTACGGGATCGGGAAGTTTGGCAATCTCTTTCAATGACTCGCTCATTTCAGCCAGGCGTTTCTCTGAAAGCGTAAGACGGTCAATGAAACTTTTCTGCAGTTTATTTTTTAAAGCCTTCTTTACGTCTTTTGCGTTTTCAGCAAGTATAAAATCTTTGTTTTCCAAAAGGCAATCAGCCATTTTAAAAAGAATGGCGTTTTTCTTTTCGCTGTCAAGCTTAGCCAGTTTATAACTTGCTTCTCTTGCTTTCTTTACCAGGTTTTTTATGTATTTCTGCATTGTTAGGCTTATTCTTTTCCTACAAAATTATCCCTGTGTATCACTTCTTTTTCAAATTTTTTGGTGCGGCAGCCCGTAAGCTCCTGCGAGGAATAATTAACAAGCCCGCATCCTAAAACATTTCCTGCCTCATCCAAAACCTCAACTGAGTCTCCTCTCTTAAAATCATCTTCTGTTTTTGTTATGCCTACGCAAAGAAGGCTGCGGCCTCGGCTTAATATCGCCTCTTTTGCTCCGTTATCAATATAAATTTTTCCTTTTACTTTTTTGCTGAAAGCTATCCAGCGTTTGCGCGCCTTACATATCGCCTCAGACGCAAGAAAGGTCGTCCCCATGCTTTCTCCGTTTGCGATACGGGAAATCACTCTTTCGGTACGGCCGGAGGCAATAATCATTTTTATCCCCGAACAGGTCGCAATTTTTCCGGCTTCAAGTTTTGTAAGCATTCCTCCGCTTGTAAATCCTTTATTTTTGGCAGTTACCAGGGAAGAAACTTTTTCGTCAATTTTTGAAACTGTATTTACTATTTTTCCTTTATCCAATAGCCCTTCAACATCGGAAAGTATCAGCAGGGTTTGCGCGCGGATTAAATCGCTAACCAGCGCGGAAAGCCTGTCATTGTCTCCGAATTTTATTTCATCAAAAGATATCGCGTCATTCTCGTTTATTATCGGCGTTATATCCAGAGAAAGAAGCTTATTTATGGTATTTTTTGCGTTTAGAAACCGTTTGCGATTGTCAAAATCGTCCCAGGTAAGAAGAATCTGGGCACAGGACTTTTTATGTTTTTTAAACTGGGCCGCATAAGCATCCATAAGTATGATTTGGCCGACCGACGCAAGCGCCATAAGAGATGCCGTATCAGAAGGCTTTTTCTTAGCCCCAAGCCTGTCTGCGCCGCAGGCAATTGCGCCACTGGTTACAAGCACAACCTTAAACCCCAGCTTTTCAGCTTCAAGAATATCTTTTACAAGCCCCTCAACCAATGAATGATTCAGTTTACCTGAAGGGGCAATTATGCTGCTTCCTACTTTTACTATCAGTTTTTTCATATTTTTGGTTATTGTTCCTGCAAAGCCTGTTCCTCTTTTTTGCGGTTTATTTCTTTAAGCGTTTTAACTATCTTTTTCTTTAATTCCTCAATGCCTGCTGAGGTAAACGCTGAAACAGGCAGAATGCCTTTAAAATCCGGTATATTTTTATCTATTTTATCAATTTTATTCAATAAGTGAAAAATTTTTTTGCCGCAGATTAAGCGCTTGTCAAACGAGGAAATTTCCTTTTTAAGAGCGGCGTATTCATCTTTGCAGGTATCGGGATTATCGCTTACAAACAGAATTATTTTACTACGAAACAGATGTTTAAGAAAACTATTTTCAAGATAGATGTTCTTTATGTTTTTCTTAACTGGCGGGGTGTCCATTATGGTAAATTTCCTGAATTCAACCCGTTCGACTCGCTGCGCTCGCTCAGGGTTGATACTGGGCTTGTCGAATGTATCAAACTCAACCGGCGCCCACACGCAGGATTTTGTGGTAAAAGGATAATCTGCCACGGCGTAGTTTTTTCCTGTAAGCTTATTAAAAAGGGAGGTTTTACCGTTATTTGCAAATCCGGCTATGGCAACATCATTGGGAATGCAGTAATAAAGAATTACTTCTTTTTCTTCTCCCGGTGACGCCGGAAGGCTGTATAATTTCTTAAAGTTGCCTTTTCCTCCTGCCCCGCCCCTGCAGATTAAATATTCCTGGTTATCCTCATTTAAATCAACAATAAGATTTCCTTCCGTATCAACAACCTGCGTTCCGCGCGGAACATATACGAACAGAGGTTCGCCGTGTTTGCCTTTTTTGTTATATTCTTTGCCTTTTTCGCCATCTTGGGCAATAAATCTTTTTCTTTCGTTAAACTTAATAAGGTCTGAGAGGTGCGGGCTCACTTTTATAATGACGTCTGCGCCCCTTCCTCCGTCTCCGCCGCCGCCGATAACTCTTCGCGCAGAATACTTCATTGAGGAAAAAGAGCCTTCTCCGCCTGAACCTGCCTTAAAATAGACTTTTACTTCGTCGATAATCATGGCTAAAAATAAAGGCAAAAAGCGCAAACTTAAAAGCGCAAATACCTACAACTATTATATACTTTTTTAGGAAACAATAATATCAGAAATTTTGAGGAGGGTGTAAATCTGCCTGTGGCCGCGTATACGGCGTGATTTTTTGCGCCTGCGGTATTTATAGCTTAAAACTTTAACTCCCTTCTGCTCACCGTTTATCTGCGCTTTTACGGTAGCGCCCTTAACGTAAGGAAGGCCGAGGTCCACTTTATCGCCTGCAACGAGAAGAACCTTATCTAAGGTGATTTCGCCTTCTTTTTGAGAAAGCCTTTCTACCTTGTAGGTGTGGCCCTTTTCTACGAAATATTGTTTTTTTCCTATCTCAACTATGGCAAACATAGGCAAAATATTAACATACTCATTTAACTACGTCAAGTATTTATTTTTACCGGGGTTTTCCTGTTTTTTATTTTAAGGGAAGGGCATCACGGATGGTTACGGATTTATGCGGATAATTACATGGTTTTTTATCCGTCTGCATCCGTTATAATCCGTTTGCATCCGTCCTTAAATTAATTACGGGTTTTAATTTTCTTTATCATTGAACTGCATAGAGCTGCTAAAACAGCTTTAAATTTTGAAAAATGTTCAATTTATTTTTAAACTTCAACGCCGAATATTTTCCTTATCGCAAAGCCTATAAAAAAGTTAATTACAGCAATCCCTAAACTTATGCCGGCCATCTCCAAAAATCTTTTCTTAAATTTCAGCCCCTTGGCGACAGAAGTGTAGAAAGTAAAAATAAGGATAAGCAAAAGCGCATTTGTCACCGTAATACCCAGGCAGACGAATATATTCTTAAAAAAAAGATAAGGCAGGATAAGAAAAATTACCGTGCCGATATATGTAATACCTGTATAAACGCAGGCTTTAAGCGGAGCTTTGTCCGTTTCCTCGTGTTTAGTTGATAAATATTCCGAAGCTGCCATAGACATTGAAGCGGCAATACCTGTAATTAAGCCTATAATTGCAATTAGTTTTGTATTCTGCAGGGCAAGGGTAAAACCGGCCAAAGCGCCGGTTAACTCAACCAAAGCATCGTTTAAACCAAGGACTATTGAGCTTACATATTTGAGGCGTTCTTCGTTTATCAGGCCTATTAATTCTGCCTCGTGCTTTTCTTCGTCTCCTATTATGGCTTCTATCTTGGGAGAGGCTTCTTTTAACTTATCGTAAGCGCCCTGGGCAAGGTCTTCGCCATTTTCCATAAGCCTTAAACCGAAGTTTAAACCAAAAATTCTGGAAATAAAAACATAAATAAAAACTTTTAAATTATCCGGCCGGCAATCCTCGTTTGTTATGGTTTTAAAAAACTCATAATGCCTTAATTCCTCCCCTGATATACCCTCAAGTATCGCGTGGTGCTCTTCGTCCTTTACTATTAATGCGAGTTTTTTATAAATCAGGTGTTCGGTTAATTCGTTTCTCTGGGCAATTAAAACTTTTTCTTTTAAGGCAGACATTTGCATATGGTTTTATATAAAATAGGGAACACTTATATTACATCTACAATATTACTGTAAAAAAGTAACATAATTATTGGAAATAGTCAATAAGTTGGCAGCAAATGTTTGATGAACT